>DATKBU010000117.1:0-27608 GCA_035513815.1 Egibacteraceae bacterium | reverse complement strand
GCTCACAGGCAGAGGTCGGGGCCCCAGTCGGTCTGGCCACGGCCGGGCTGGCAGCGGAACTCGCGCATTCCCTCGAGCAGCCGGAACACCCCCGCAGTCCCGCCGACGAAGGCCTCGTCCACGAAGGTGAAGCGGTAGCGGGTGGCGGCAACGGAGTCGTCGCCCTCGTGCTCGAACACCAGCGTGATGTCAACCTCGCCGGAGCCTGCGGAGGGAGCGCGCTGCACGATGACAGGCTCGATCGGCTCGTCGCCGCCCGGGTCGATCCCCACAAGCGCCAGCGCGGCCGCCGGAGGGTAGTGGCGCCAGCACGGTCGCGCGTCGCCGACGAACGTCCGGAACGCTTCGACGTTGGACATCCGACCGTCTGCCCCCCAGGCAGGAGCGTCCGTCCACGCTCCCACCGCCGGATCGCAGCACCGGCGCCAGAAGCGACGCAGCAGCGCTGCGATGAATCCGACCAGCCCCGTCGCTGACAACATCCCGGCGAGCTTGCGCTTCATGCAGACACCCTACCGGCACTGCTCGCGCGCGAGAAGGAGTGTCGAACGACGGCGCCGGGGCGAAGACCACAATGGCTCCCCGGCGTCGCGCGATCAGGTCGCTGTCACAGGCCGCGTCCGCACCGCGGGCTGTGCGGCCGGATGCGTCCACATCTGGTAGGCCAGCGGCCACAGCGCCGCGATGGCGGCCGCGCTCTGCACGTAGAACTGGACCGCGGCCAGCGGCACGAAGCGGGACAGCGTCATGACAGCCAACGCCCCGACGACGAGCGAGGTCGTCCGCCGACTCAGGATCTCGCTGGCTGCGATCGCCTTGGCAAAGGCGTAGATCCCGATCGCGAAGGTCAGCGCGCCGATGAGCAGCGTGGGAAAGAACCACGGGGTCAGCGCCGCCTGGGCAGCGGCGATGCCCGCTGTGTCGGCGCCGGTCTCGGCAGCGGCCAGCGGCGCGAACTCCATCGCGGGCAGTAGTGTGAACAGAGTGCTGCCGATGACGATGAACGGCACCCCCAGGACGCTGAAGCGGTCCTCGCCTGCCTCCCGCAGGTAGCTGCGGATAGCCAGGAAGGCCAGAAGCAGCAGCCCAGAGGCCACAGCGGTCCCCAGATGCACGAGGCCCCAGCGGGTCGGGTCGGCCGCGACCGCCGCCGCTATCGCGGCGTCGTTCGGGAGCCGTCCGCGGACGTAGGGGTGGGCGACGAGGGTCACCATCAGCGCTGCAGGAGCGATGGCGACGATGGCCGCCTGGTACTTGGATATGAGTGTTGTGGACATGGTGTCTCCTTTCGGTTCAGGTTCGATCGCTCACAACCCGGACTCAGGTCGAGCGCGATCAGCCAGGGCGGACATCGGTGCTGAGCCGGCCATCGCAGCGTGGAGCGCGTTGGCGAATGCATCCGGCTGGTCCCAGCAGCACGCGTGGCCGCTGTCCTCGAGCACCTGCAGCGGCCATCCGAATCGGGCGCTGGCTGCCTCGGCGATCCGCAGCTTCATGACTCGGTCATGTCGGCCCCAGATTAATGCCATTGGCGCCTCGATGCGGCGCAGGTCGGGCTCGGGGATCTGCCTGGTGCCGAGGCGCCGGAGCAGCTGACGGTTGGCAGCCTGAACGCTGGGCGTCGCCGCCCGCTCACGGCCGTAGGCGAGGAAGTCAGGCCACTTCCGGCCCATCAGGGCCTTGAACCGGTCGAGGTCGACCACGGTGTGGCGGAACAGCCGCTCGACGTTGCGATCGGACGGTCGCACCGCGAGGCGGATCAGCGCCGGCAGCACGCGCGGATCGGGTCGGAATGGCGCGAGGCTGCCGGAATCGATCAGGACGACCTGTCGGCAGGCGCGCCCTCGCCGGACGGCGAAGTGAGCGGCGAAAGTCCCTCCGAGTGAGATTCCCGCCAGTGTCGGCGGCTCGTCGCAGGTCTGCGCGATCAGGGCGCGCAGCCAGGCGGTGGCGCGCTCCGCGTCGATCTCGCCGCGGTTGATCACCGACTCGCCCAGCCCCGGCAGGTCGGGGATGATCAGGCGGCGCGCGGCCGCAAGCCGGGGGATGACCGGGATCCACGCGGCCGCCGACCCTCCCTGCCCGTGGAGCAGGATCAGCGGGGGGCCTTCGCCGCCTTCCCACAGCGCGGTCGAGACCCCGTCGAGCTGCACGGTCCTCTCGGTGACGGGCAAGCCCTGCAAGAGGCGGCGGCGTGACGGCGACGGCTCGGTCCTTGGCATGTCTGGGCGTTCCGAACGCACAGGGTTCATCGGTCCTGCTCCTTCATCGACGGCGTCTCAGCACGGCCAGGCCGAGCGCTCAATCGCTGCGACAGCGACGGCGAGCTTGCGGACAGGAAGTTGTAGGTCTGGACGGCGGCGGACACGGCGCATCCGGGGATGAACCCCAGCTGCGCGGTCACCACGGCGTAGGCGATCCAGGCCGGCTGGACGGCGGCGCCGAGCGCCCACCCCCACCACCGCCGGGCGCCTGCCGCCTGCAGGGCGAGGACCTGCAGACCTGTCAGCAGCCAGGGCCAGTACAGGGGAGCGCCGAGGCGGTTCTCGACCCCCGCAGCGGTCGCCAGCACAAGCATCGACAGCGCCAGGCTCAGTGCGGCGGCGAAGGCCAATCGGACCCGAGCGACGCTGCGGGTTCCGGATGCGCTCGGCGCTGCTGGCGCGTAGCTGGTCGACATGTGATCGACGCTATGGGGTGCCGTTGCGCTATGAAATCGGGAGTTCTCCCCATGGCACGAGGCCGTGCTCCATGGCGAACAGTGTCGCGCCGGCGCGCGTGGACACGTCCATCTTCCGGTAGGCGTTCTGGATGTGACGGTCGGCCGTCTTGACCGAGATGTCGAGCGTGCGCGCGACCTGCTTCGTCTGCAGGCTGCGCGCAAGGAGGCCGACGACCTCGGCCTCGCGCTCGGTCAGCCCTGCGGGGCGCTCGACCCGCGCGACCGGCTGCCCGGCGGCCTCGAGCACCGCGGCGACGAGGTCCGGATCGTGGCGCCCAGCGCCGGCCTCATCGCCAAGGATCTTGGCGGCCTCCTCCGCCGGCAGCGCCTCCCGATACGGTCTCGCCTCGGTCATGGCGTGGAAGGCGTCCGCGGCGGCCAGGAGGCGCGAAGCCGGCGACAGCGACGCGGCGGTCGCGTTGCGGTGATAGCCGCTGCCGTCAAGGCGCTCGTGATGAGCGCAGGCGACGCCGGCGAGCGACGCGAGGAACGGAGCGCGGGCTAGGACCCGCTCGGTGTGATAGGCGTGCAGCCTGACCTGCTCCCACTCGTCAGCGCTCAGCGATCCCGGCTTCTGCCAGATGCGCGGATGGACTGCGACCCGTCCCACGTCGTGGACGAGCGCCGCCCTGCCGACCAGCACGGTGTCGGACGTGTCGAAGCCGCAGCGCTCGGCGGCGGCGACCGCCAGCGTGGCCACGCCCGACGAGTGGCCGGCCAGGGACGGCGATACCAGATCTGCGAAGCTGCCCATCGCGCCGACGGCGCGGTCGATCGCGTCGCCCTCAAGGGTCAGCCAGGGCCGCGGCTCCGCGGCGAGCGTCGCCTCCCACGCCGATTCGGGTTCGTCGGCCGCCGCGAGGATCTCCGTTGCGTGATCGGCGAACAGGTTGGCGATCGCCGGATCGAACGCTCCTCCGGCCCGCCCGCGGATGACGTCCGCGGCGTGCTCATCGCCGCCGATGAGCCGCTGGTAGGCGGCATCGCGGGCGACGTGAACGATGCGCAGTGGCAGCGGGACATCCTCTGCCTCGGCCCGCTTCAGCACGCCGTTGCCGTCCCAGCGCTCAGTCAGATAGGTGAAGAGCCGGTGCACCGAGGGGGGCAGGCCGAGACGCTCGGCGAGCATCTGGGCCACCTCGCACAGCGCCATGAAATGGGGCTTGTGGTGTCGTGCCGCCTGGGGCAGGCGCGTCGCGATCTGGAAGGCGCGCCGGTGCGGCGGGCTGTCGGCAGACGGAAGGGCGCGAATGACCCCCCGCAACGCCTCGATCGCCGAGCCGAACTGGACCGGAGTGACGTTCCGCGTCTGGCCGCCTTCGAAGATCCGGATGGAGACCTCCGCGTCGGTGGTGCAGCCCGTGTACATGAGCAGGCAGGCGTAATACGTCTGGGACGCCGTCTGCGCATCGACCTCGAGCAGCTCAGCGAGTCGCATGGTCATCAACGTCGCGTGCAGGCCGTGCTCGAACGGGAAGCCCATGCCCAGGTCCGTCGCCAGGCACGAGGCGGCGATCACCTCGGCGGCCCGGATCCGCTCGTCGCGCAGAGCTGCCTGCTCGCTCACATGCCCAACCGTAGCGGACGCCGCTCGCGGGCCAAGAGGCTCGCGTTGCTGCTCGACGGACGGCCCCGGCTCCCGCAGGATGAGTTGGAGAGCCAGCGGCAGATCAATATGGACGGACCGGCTCCCGCCTGAGCGGCCCGGCGCCGCCCACTCGGTGGCCCTGTGCACTGGTGCTACGTGTGGGGACTGTTGGTGACCACGGGAACAGGGATCGACGAGAAGGCGCCGGCTCGCCGGGCGACCTCCGGATGGCGGCGCCTGCTCGCCGCCGCCAGTCTGGCGTCTGTCGGGACGCTGCTGGCGGTCGCGCTGATGCTCGGCGACGTCGAGGCGGGGGCGTACGCGGTCGGCCTCACCCTCGGCGTGGCGCTTCTGCGGGTTCGCCGCGGCCGGATCGGCGAGATCGCGCTGGCGCTGCTCAGCGTGAACGTCTTCGGCTGGATGGCGCTGGGCGCCATGAGCAACATCAGCGGAGGTCAGGGCCTGGTCGCGGTGCTTATCCCGGCGCTCCTGGCTTCGCTCGCGCTTGCGGGCCTGCTCGCCGCGATCGGCGCGATCGCTGCGGGAGGGAACGTGGCGCGCTCAGCCCGCCCGCCCATGATCGTCACGGCCGTGGCGGCCACGGCGTTCGCGGCGCTGCTGGCGGCGGGCGCGGTCACCGGCGAGGAAGGGCCGTCCGCCGTCCCCGGCCAGCTTGCCGTCGCCACCGACAACGTGCGATTCGCTCCTACGGCGCTCGAAGCGTCAGCGGGTGAGATCGTCGTGAGCGTGACGAATGGCGACCTGTTCTGGCACACATTCACGATCGACGAGCTGAGCGTGGACCTGCCCGTCGCGGTCGGGGCGGAGCGACGTGCCGTGTTCGACGCAGAGCCCGGCGCTTACGCCTACTACTGCCGCATCCCCGGACACGAGGCGCTCATGCAGGGCACACTGACCGTCACATCCCCCGCTGAGACCACCGCACCATGAGCGCGAGGTGGGCGCCGACGGTGATCGCGAACAACACCGCCGCAGTTGATCGGCCAGCCGCCGCCAGCGCGCCCGCGGCGAGCCCGAACAGCGCGATCTCGGCGATCAACCGCACCGGATCCGCCAGCCTGCGAGGTGCCTTAGGCGAGATGAACAGCCCCCAGGCCAGCGCGAAGAGCACCGGAGCGGCAACGGCCTGGGCCAGGCGGGCCACCGCGCCATCGGCAGTCACCCAGCCCCAGTAGCCGAGCGCGGCGAGGGCTGCCAACTCCAAGAAGAGGCGGACCGCGAGGTTCGCAGACTTCATGGCGATGCCGATGCGATCCGCGCGCCCCCGCGGAGCAAGGGATGCGGAAACCGGCGCACTACCAGCGTGCGAACTTTGAAGGGACGTCGCTCTCGCGCAGGAGCCGTTCGAGTTCGTAGGACTCCTCGCCGCTGTACCGCTGCTCGAGGAGGTCCAGGACGTCGGCCCCTGTCTGGCCGCCGAGCAGCTCGATCAGCCGCGGGACGTCGACAGCCGCGATCGTGCGCTCCCACTCGTACTCGCCGTCGTCGCTCACGAACGCGGTCGAGGGGCCGAGATCCTGCCCGTCGAGGTGAAGGTCGCCGCTGGCGTCGACCCAAGCCCACAGGTTGCGTCTGTCGAGGCCAGAGCGCTCAGCTCGAAGCTGGACTTTGCGCGTCACGCGTTCATCTAGGCCTCGAATCTCGAGGGCGGTCAGTCGCTCACGCGCCCCCGGTACTGGCAGGCGGCGAAGTCTGGAAGGCTCGACGGCCGGCACAGGTAGAGCGTGCCGCCGTCAGCTGAGACCCCGCCGACGAGGGAGTGCCAGCGGTCGAGGCATACAAAGTACTGAACGCCGACGTAGGTGGCGGCGAATCCGTCGGGCACGTCCATGAGGTTCTTCGGCAGCTGCGTGGCGATGAGCTGGGCGATCGTGTCGCGGGTCGCTTCCTCATCGATTCTGTGAAGCCACCAGCGCCCCGTGCAGCGCCCCGTCGGGTTCCCCTCGGCGTCGACCTCGCCGGTTCCGATGCGGGCGTTCGCGTCGGCGTCGCCGTTTCCCGCGAACAGCCGCGCGTCAGGACCGACGGCGGCGCGCAGGTCAAGCTCATCGTCGTGCGCGCGGACGGCCGCGACGAGCCGGTCGTCGAGGTCGGGCAGGGACTCTGACGTTTCCGTCACCGGTTCGAACACGAGATCCCAGCCTGGCTCGTCGACTGAGAACACACCGAATTCCGAGTTGAAGTACTCCCACCGCCCGGGCAGCGGGTCCGCCTGGTCGTCGGCGCAGATCTCCTCGAGGGAAGTCGGCGTGATTCGAAGGCGGCTGGGGCTATCGGTCCCGGTCACGGCCAGCATGACCGCGTGGGAAGCGGCGGGCTCGACGCCGACCGGCGCCGACCCGTCGGGGCAGGCGCAGGTTCCCTGCGGACAGAACATCTGATCGAACGCGCCGCCGAACTCGCGATGGGCGACGCCGCGGCCGTCGGGCTCGCTCCACACGAGGCTTCCGTGACCCTTGACCTCGACGTGCACGACCTCGACGTCCGCTTCAACGGGGAGCAGCGCTCGCACGAGCGCCTGGCTGCCCGCTTCCACTGAGACGTCGTGCCCGTCCTCGGCGAACACGATCAGCAAACCCCGGCGACCGTCCGGCACCTCCATGCGGTTGACGCGCAGGTCCCAGGCGGCGCCGAGCTCAGGCCGCCTGGCGATGCCGGCTGGCCACCGATCGAGGAATCCGGGCCCGGCTCCCTCCACGGCCGCCAGGAACCCCGCGGTCGGGTGGCTCGCGGCCGCGAGAAAGACATCCTCGACCACCTGCCACAGCCCGCCGGATCGGGCGGCGTCCACCTGCGCCCAGAACCCGAGCGCGCTGTAGGAGCGGTCAAACAGCGCGACCTCGTCCTCCAGGTAGCCCAGCCAGTTCGATTCAGCGGAGAAGGTCCCGCCCACGTACGTCTCGCCCGCCCACTCGGCGATCCCCTCTGCCAGCCAGCCCTGGGCGCGCACCATCGCGTCCACCCCGACGATCTGCGCGTGGTAGCAGTGCAGGACCTCGTGCGCCAGCGTCGAGTCGAGCGCGCGCGAGTCGCCGCCGACGAAGCGCCCGGTGTCCTCGTCGAAGTAGCCGAGCTGCGCAGAGAGGGTCAGCGTGATCAGGCAGGCTTCGAGGCGGTCGCCATCGGCGTGGAGCCGAAACCGTTCTTGCCCTTCATCGCCAGTGACGATGACAGGATCCGCCCAGCCGAACACGGGATAGTCCCCATCGGGATCTGACTCGGTGGGATCGCGCTCACCCGCTGCGACGAACAGCTGGGCCGTCACTGGCCGGCCGACCCGTTCGGCGATGTCGTCGGCGATCTGACGCGCGCGACGAGTCAGGTCGGGATCGAGCGAGACGTCGGGGGGTTCATCGCCGGCTTGGGCCTGTGAGCCTGTCATGTTGGCCAGCATCACCTGCGGCTGCGGGCCGGCGGATGCGCTCTGCTCGGGCTCCGCGACAAGGCCTGCCGGCAGCAGCCGCCCCTCGACCGCACGGCGCTGCTCGTCTGAAAGCTCGCCGA
This sequence comes from Egibacteraceae bacterium, assembly GCA_035513815.1. Taxonomy (GTDB): domain Bacteria; phylum Actinomycetota; class Nitriliruptoria; order Euzebyales; family Egibacteraceae; genus DATKBU01. The sequence continues at coordinate 19,773 of DATKBU010000117.1, read as the reverse complement.
AATGCCGCAGGATCAATCGAACCGCCCCAGTGCCGGATTCGAGAAACGGGGGTCCGGCCTCCGTCGGCCCGGCTACGCCGGGGACAGCTCCGAAGACCGCCGCGAACGCTTGAAGAGCGAGTTCGGGAGTCGAACCTGTGCGGGTGATGTCCCGAGTCAGTTTGTTCCAGCTATCGATCTGCGGTACTGCGTCGGGATTGCCCGGAGAGACCTCGTCGGGTGCGCCGCCGTTGCCGCGTGGAAGCGCGATGCCAGCCAGCACAACGGCCACCAGCACGATCGCAGCCGCCGCCGCGACCTTCACCAAGCCATGCACTTGGCGTCCCCAGTCGTGAGACGGGTCTTCCGATCACGCTACGCCGATCCGCCCTCGGAGATCTTCAACGCTCCGCGAAGACGCAGCGGCTCGCTGAATTCCTCCAGAGCCGGTTCTGACGTTTTCGACCGCAGAATGCTGGGCTGCGGCGCGGCGGGCCGGCTCCGGCTAGTCGACCAGATGCGTTTCCGCCGCGGAAACGCGGGCTGCGGATATCCGCTCCGGGGGTCCGTGCGCGGCTACGCAACAGTCGTGGCGATGCGTGGGGCGCTCACCCCGTTCCGACGTTGACGGCGCGCTGCGACGAGGCCCGCGTCCCAGCCAGGCGCGCGCCCGCCCGCCGGCGGGCGGATCTCGTCGGTTGGAAGGCCGCTCTTGAAGAGCAGACATGAGACCACCGAGTTCGAGTTCCACATGTCTCCGGCCTTGAGCTCGTCGCGCCCCCAGACCAGCGCGGGCACCGATCCGACGAGATCCAGGAGGCAACGCGCGAGGCCTGCGTCGTCGGTCAGGCGCTGCGGACTCGCGACCGCTTCGTCGGCGTCGGGAATGACGCCGTCCGGCCATCGGCGCAGCTCGTAGCGGAACACCCTGAATCGCGCAAGCTGTCGGCTCCCGACCGGCCCTTCGCAGACCACGCCGCGCGCCGCGCCGTCGGTGTCAGGAATCGGCGTGAGCTCGACGACGAAGCGCCCCTCTGGGACGTGCACCTCCAGCGCGCAGTGGTAGAGGTCAAGCGGCCGGCGCCGCTCAAGGCGCGCCTGGATCGCCTCGAACGCGCGTCCATTGAAGCGGACGAACCGGCCCCCTGCTCCGACCGGGAGCCAGTACAGGTCAACGCCGGCGTCGGACGCCTTCGCCGCCAGCGGCGGCCCGGCGGACGTTCCACGGAGGTTCATGATCGGTGATGTCCTTCCGCATCGGGCACGGATTACGCCGCCCAAGGTCGACCGCTTCACTGTGCTCCTCGCGGGCAATCTGGCGCGCGGGCCGTTCGACCATCAAGATCCGGGCCGTTCGGGTGGTGCGCCTTGCTCAAGGTGAAGAGAGGATGCAGGTCGCTGCGCTTCGTCGAGCGCTTGCGCAAGGGCGCTCAGCACCCAGGAACCGAAGCCGTCGATGAACTCGCGCAGGGCCGCGGCATTGATCCGCGCGTCGATGTGAGGCCGCGCCCATGCCATGCGCGATTAATCTGCGTGGCCTTGTCCGGGTGACGAGCGGCCACCGCGCCTCCGTTCCGGATTCACGCGCCAGGCGACAAAGCTACCGGGCAGCAGCTGGGCGCAGGATGCCGGCGAGCGAGGAGTCGCGAGCAGTCTCGTCTGGGGTCGCCGCGCGAAGCGCAGCTATCGCCGCGGCCGCCTGAATACCAGCATGTCAGGGCGGAAATGCACCGCAGCGTCGGGAGACTCATCGGCCCAGCGCCGAGCTTCCCCAAGGCCTGAGGCGAATTCCGCGTCCGCGACCTCCCGCAGCAGCGAGTCCCCTCTGGATCTGACCCGTTCCAAAAACGCTCGTCTCGTTCGCGAGGCCACCTCACGCGGGGCGTGCCGACGGCGAAGCCCGAGACCGGCTCGCTGAAAGACGCCCACCACCTCGTCCATACCGGGGAACTGCGCCGCGACTCTCGCCGCGGACGGGAAAAACCGCAGAACGTGAAGCTGACCGGACGGCTGGTCTGGGAACATGCTGCGCACCAGCGCAGTCCCGTCGGGGGCGAGCACGCGGGCGATCTCGGCGGCTGCCGCGGCCAGGTCGTCAAAGTGATGCACGACGGTTGACAGCCACGCGGCCCCGCACGCACCGTCGCCTACGGGCAGCGCCTCGCCGCGTCCCTGCACCGGTAGGACACCGGGCGAGCGCTTGTCGGCAATGACTGAGAGCATGGCGTCCGACGGCTCCAGCGCGACCACCGGCGCCGAGGTCCATCGGGCGATGCGCTCGCTCCATAGCCCTGTCCCAGCGCCGATGTCCATCACCGGACCGTGCGGCGCCCCCCCAAGCTCGCTGACAAGCACGTGACGCGTCGCGTCGACCTGGTCGTCGGCGGCGTCCCGTTCTGCGTCATAGGCCAAAGCCCGCGCCCGGTCGTAGCGGCGCCATGTCATGGCGAGAAGACTCCTGGGCCGCGCTCCGGACGTCAAGCGCATGCGTACCGCGCCGTCGAACTTCCCGGGCCCCCTCAGCCGAGCGACACGCCCGAGTATGGCGCGGCACCGCCGGCTTATGGCGTATCGACGCCATCACAGGGCACGATACGCCTGGTGGCTGATCTGGATCCTGATATCCGCGCTTATTATGAGCAGGGACGGGAAGCTGCGCGCCTGCACGGGGGTGCCCGCTGCGGGCCTCTCGAGCGGGTGAGGACGCAAGAGCTAATCTCGCGCTACCTCCCGCTGCCACCGTTGGACGTGCTCGACGTCGGCGGCGCCGCCGGCGTGCACGCGGCGTGGCTGAGCGCGAATGGCTATCGCGTCCATCTGGTCGACCCCGTCCCGCTGCACGTCGACCAGGCGACTGCGGCGAATCCGGCGGTGACCGCAGAAGTCGGCGACGCAAGGTGCCTGGCCCAACCGGATGATTCCGTGGACGCGGTGCTTCTTCTGGGACCGCTCTACCACCTCATCGACCGGCGGGATCGAGTGCTCGCCCTGTCCGAGGCTGCCCGGGTGCTGCGAAGCGGCGGCGTGCTGTACGCGGCTGCCATCTGCCGGTTCGCCCCGTTGCTGGATTTGCTCGTGCCCCTCGACCGGTTCCACGAACCCGATGTGCGGTGCGTCGTCGAGGACGCGATCCAGACCGGCGTCTTTCTAGGATTGAAAGCAGGAATGTTCACCACCGCCTACTTGCACCAGCCCGGCGAGCTCCTGGCCGAGGTCGCGGAAGCCGGCTTCGTCGATGGCCGCGTCTTCAATGTCGAGGGCCCCGGCCACCTCATCGCGGACTTCGAAGCTCGATGGGCGGATGCTCATTGGCGCGAAGCGCTGCTCGTCGCTGCCCGCCTGGTGGAGGAGGAGCCCGAGATGATGGCGGCCGCCGGTCACTTGCTCGCCGTCGGACGGCTCCCAGAAGGTTGATGGGAGGGCCGCAGGAATGAGCGCCGCGACCTGCGACCTGCTTGCCATCGATCGACGCTCAGCACATTGGTGAGCCCTGGCCAGCCGCGTCACGGGGTCCTGCTTCTCGCCGACGGGAGACGAGGCTGTTTGCCGAGCCGCTGCGACCGTCGATCCACGCGGTGCCCCGATGTCAGCGCGGTCGCCTGCTGGCGCGCGCCGTGCCAGGATGGCCGGCAGCGGGCGACGCCCCGCGTCGGCACTCGAGGATCGCCATGGCGCTGCTGGAACGCGACGGGGAGCTGGCTGCGCTGCGAGACGCGGCGGCGGCCGCCCGTGAGGGCCGTGGCTCAGTGGTTCTGCTGGCTGGCGACGCGGGAATCGGCAAGTCGGCGCTGGTTCAGGCGTGGGCCGGCGATCCTGGGGCGGACGTGCGCATGCTTGTCGGCTGGTGCGACGACTTCCTGACCAGGCGTCCTCTGGGGCCTTTGCACGATGTCGCCCGTGGCATGGGCGCGCCCCTCGCCGACGCGCTCGCTGCCGGCGACACGGGCGGAGTGCTCGACGCGCTGCTGGCCGAGCTGGCGTATCCGCTTCAGGCCACGGTCCTGCTGCTGGAGGACGTGCACTGGGCGGACGACGCCACGCTGGACGCGGTGCGCTACATAGGCCGGCGCATTCATGACCTGCCGGCAGTGCTTGCCCTGACGTATCGCGACGACGAGGTCGGCCCGGGCCACCCGCTCACGGGCGTACTCGGCGCCATGCCGGCCGGGATCGTGCACCGCATCGGACCGCGCCGCCTGTCGCGCGCCGCAGTCGCCCAGCTGACCTTCGGCAGCGGCCTCGATCCTGACGAGGTCGTCCGCGTCACTGACGGGAATCCGTTCTTCGTCACCGAGCTCGCCGCGGCGGGCCCTGCGGCTGACGCCAGCCACGGCGACGCGGCGCCGGCCAGCGTCAGCGATGCCGTTTTGGGACGCCTCCGCAAGCTGCCGCAGCCCGCCCAGAGGGCTGTCGAAGCGCTATCGGTCGTGCCGGGTCTGGTCGCGGGCGACCTCGTGGCGGCGCTGGTCGATGATGTCGCCGACCTCGCCGACGCTGAGCGTGGCGGCGTGCTCGCCATGGAGGGCGCCGATGTGCGTTTCCGTCACGAGCTCGCGCGCCGGGCTGTGCTGGCGGCCCTCCCCTCATCGATCCAGCTGAGGCACCAGCGCACCGTCCTCGACCGCCTCCTCAAGGAGGTGAGCGAGGTCCCGGAGCGGCTCGTGCTGCAGGACTTGGCTTCACCTCGTCCGGTGACGGCGCCGCCGCAGCCTCGGGCGCTTGCAGACCACGATGCCGCCAGACTCCTGCATCACGCCGTCAAGGCGGGTCGAGGCGATGTGATCGCCCGCCACGGGCCGTCCGCCGCGCACGAGGCGTTCCTCACCGGGGCGTATCGCCAGGCAGTCGAGCACCAGGACCAGGTGCTGCCGCACGCCGACGCGGTGGCGCCGCACGATCTGGCGGTGCTGCTCCTCGAGCGAGCCTGGTCGCTGCACAACCTGCACCGCTTTGAGGATGCCGTTGGGGCGAGCGAGCGATCCGCACGTATCTACGCCGAGCTGGGTGACAGCGAAGCGCGCTGCCGGGTGCTGCTGACGCACGCGCGGATGCTGTACATGGCCCGTCGAGTCGATGACGCATTCGCTGCTTTGGACGAGGCTGCGGGGCTGGTCCCGGTCCGTGATGAGGTCGAGGCGGAGCTGCGCAGCAACCGGCTTTCGCTCCTGCACCTTGCGGACCAGCACGATCGCGTGCTCGCGGAGGCCGAGGCGGCCATCGCCGCTGCCAAAGCGGCGGGCAGGTCGGACCTGATCGCCCACAACGAGAGCTACGCCGGAGGCTCGGCGGCCTTCCTGGGGGATATCGACGCTGGCATCGCGCAGGCGCGCAGAGGCCTGCACATCGCCAGCGGCAACGGCTGGCTGGAGCCCACGGCGCGGACCTACACGAATCTGATCGACCTCCTCGTCGTGGCTCGCCGATGGGAGGAGGCGCAGCAACTGATCGACGAGGCCCTGTCGTTCTTCGACGATCAGGACTTCCGCGCCCATCGTCACAACGCCCTCGGGCAGCGCGCGAGGGTCGCGCTGCGCCGCGGAGACTGGTCGACCGCCCGCCCCCTCACCGGCGAGCTGTCCGACTCCGCGGCCGACGGCATGCTGGCGATGTTCGCGCTGGAGCTCGACGCCAGCCTCGCCGTGCGGACGGGGGTGGGGGATGCCGAGGCGGCGCTGGCTCGGGCCTGGGAGGTCGCGCAGGCCAGCCGAGCCCAGCAGCACATCGTCCCGGTCGCGTGCGCCGCGATCGAATGGGCATGGACGGCAGACCGGCCAGACGCCGCGGAGCCGTACATCCGCGCGGCGCTAGCGGCGGCCGGGTCCACGATCTGGCTGGGCCCGCTGCGCTGGCGCCTGCCGCTGCTGGGTCTGCCGGCGGATCCGGGTGGCGTGCTGGTCGAACCGGAGCGCACCTCGTTGAGCGGCGACTGGAGGACGGCCGCCCGCGGCTGGGACGCGCTGGGCATGCCCTTCGAGCACGCGATCGAGCTGCTGCGCTCCGGCGAGCAGGCGCCCGCGCTGGAGGCGCTGCAGATCTTCGAGCGACTGGGCGCCGGCCCGGCCGCGCGCACAGCCCGGATGGCGCTGCGCGACCTCGGGCTGCGCACGATCCCGCGGGGGCCGATGAGCGCGACACGGGCGAACCCGCTGGGACTGACCGCGCGCCAGGCCGAGGTCCTCGAACTGCTCGCCGACGGGCTCACGAACGCCGAGATCGCCGAGCACCTCGTCGTATCGGTGCGCACGGTCGACCACCATGTCTCAACCGTCCTGCAGAAGCTCGGCGTGTCCTCGCGCAAGCAAGCCGCCGAGCGCGCCGCCGCATTCGGCGCAGGCTAGCCGTGGAACTCGGCGCGCATCTTCCGCTGGCTGATTTCGGGGACGGCATCCCAACCGGCGCGGACCTGCGGACCTACGCTGCCGAGGCCGTCGATCTGGGCTTCAGCATCCTTTCCGCCAATGACCATCTGGTCTGGAAGCGGCCCTGGCTGGACGGTCCTGCCGCGCTGGCAGCCATCCTCGGGGCCGCGGGCGGCGCGACGCTGGCCACCAGCATCGCTCTGCCGGTGGTCCGGCATCCGGTCGTGCTCGCCAAAGCGCTGGCGTCGCTGGCCTTCCTCGCCGAGGGGCCGGTCATCGCCGGGCTGGGGCCGGGGTCCTCCTCAGCCGACTACCATGCGGTCGGCGTTCCATTCAGCGAACGATGGGCGCGCTTCGATGAGAGCGTGCGCCTCGTCCGCTCCCTGCTCCACGGCGAGGCGGTCATCGACGGGGGCTTCTATGACGGCGAGGGTCTGTCGCTGTCGCCGCTGCCCGAGGTGCCGCCCCAGATCTGGTTCGGCAGCTGGGGCTCCGACGCGCGGCTGCGACGCATGGCCGCCGTCGCCGACGGCTGGTTCGCGTCGGCATACAACACCACCCCGGACCGATTCGCCGACGCCCGCTCGCGCCTGGACGCCCACCTCGCGGCCGCGGGACGGGATCCCACCGCCTTCCCTGACGGCCTCGCGACCATGTGGCTGCACGTCACCGATGACCCCCGCGACGCGCGAGGAGTGCTCGAAGACCTTCTGGCGCCGATCCTCGCCCGTCCGCCGGACGAGCTGGGCCGGCAGCTGCCGATCGGATCCGCCGAGCACTGCGTCCAGCTTCTGCGCCGCTACGCGGCCGCGGGCGCCCAGCGGGTGCTGCTATGGCCGCTGCGCGATTCCGTCGCGCAGCTGCAGGCGTTCGCCGAGCAGGTCGCTCCCCACATCGAGGGCGGCAACGACCCGGCGGCCAGGCCGCAGCCTTGAGCGGTCCGATGTTCGCCATTCGCGCCGGCCACCCGCGCGACGCGACGATGCTGGCGCAATTGGGCGCTGAGACCTTCGTCGACGCCTACGCGGCGCAGGTCCCCGCTGACGGACTGGCCGAGTTCGTGGCTAACGCCTTCTCGCCGGGGGTGCAGGCCAGCGAGCTGGCGGATCCCAAGGGCGCGTTCCTCATCGCCGAGAGCGATGGGGCCCCGATCGCCTATGCCTATGTCCGTGAGTTCGACGAGCAGTCGGGCAGAGTGCTGCACCTGGCACGGATCTACGCCCGCAGCAACTGGATCGGGCGCGGCGTCGGGCGGGGCCTGATGGAAGCGTGCCTGCAGGAGGCGACACGCCGGGGCGCGGGCGCGATCCGCCTCACCGTGTGGACGCAGAACGCTCGCGCGATCGCCTTCTACGGCAGATGGGGGTTCGTCGAGGTCGGTCACGAATCATTCATGCTGGGCAGCGAGCAGCAAACGGATCTCGTGATGCAGCGGCCGGTCGCCCGCTCTCAGCCGACGGCTGCCGGCTGAGAGCGAGCCCCAGGAGCGCGCGTCATGCGCGCCTGGCGGCCAGGCGGGCCGCGACGGGCCGCCACATCGGCCGTCGTGCGCGGCGCGTGGTCTTCGGGGCGGAGCGCGGGCCGCCGGGCGGGCGCCGACGGCGCTCGGTCGGGAAGTCCGGCTGGTATCCGCGGGTCAACATCCACGCGAGATAGAGGTCCATGGCGATTCCTTTCAGACGGGAACGGCCCTCAGAATCCGATCAGCAGCGGAATCCGCCATCGGCATCGCCCGCCTATGTTTGCGTTCCGGGCGCCTAGACGCGGCTTGCCGATGCGGGCGTCGTCGGCGCCCGACGGCGTTCGGCGAGCGCCTTCGCGTGGGAGCGACCGTGTGATCAGCGGGGGCGGGGGCCTCGCGATGCGGCAGAAGGCTCTCAACCTGCAGGTCAGCGGCCTGGCGGCCGTGCGAAATGACGTAGGCAGGTGATCGTCAGATCTAGGTGGGCCTCACCGATGCCTCGACGGGCTCGCTGGCGGATCGTGGAGCCAGGAAACGAGGAGGCTCACCATGAACATCACGGTCCACTCCGCACAGGCCTACGTCGATGCGCGCCAGTCTGATCGGTTTCGTCAGGCGCATGACATTCGACAGGCGCGCCGTGCTTTGGCATCGCAGTCACCGGGCCCGCTCACGACTCAGCAGGCCTCGCCTGCGCGGATCGCCATGCCCGTAAGGGGTGAGGCGACGTGAGCGCCGTGCTCCCCGTGCCCGCTGCAGCGACCCGTCGGCTTGCGGGCGCCCTCGACCCTGACGGGGTCCGGGACATCCTGCCGATCGTCGTCTCGGTCATCCCATTCGCCGCCGTGATCGGGGTCACCATCGCCCAGCTGGACACCGTCCCGGCCTGGGTCGGGATCCTGAGCGGACCGCTCATCTACGCGGGAACCGCGCAGCTGGCCGCGCTGACTCTGTTCGACAGCGGCGCCGGCGTCGCCGCGGTGCTCGGCGCCGTCGCCGTCATCAACGCGCGGCTGACGATGTACGGGGCCGCGATGGAGCCGCTGTTCCGTCAGCAGCCGGCGTGGTTCCGGTGGCTGGCGCCGCACTTCCTCGTCGACCAGACCTACGCCATCGCCGAGGCGCGGCCGCAGCTGCGCGACCCGCGCCGATTCCGCCGCTACTGGCTGACGGCAGGACTCGTGCTCGGCGTCGCGTGGACCGCCACGATGGCCGCCGCCGTGCTGCTCGGCCCTGTGCTCCCGGCCGCGTCGCCGCTTGACTTCGCGGCGACCGCGACGTTCGTGGGGCTGCTCGTGCCTCGGCTGCGTCAGCGCGTGGCCCGCCGGCCTGCGCTGATCGCGGCCGTAGTCGGGCTGCTCGTGGCGTCGATGCCCAACGGCATCGGGCTGCTGATCGCGGCCGCAGCGGGCCTCATGCCCGCACTGCTGGGAAGGACATCGCCATGAGCGCGCTGCTCGTCCTGACCGCCGCAGCGCTGGTCACCTGGGCGCTGCGGGTCGCGTTCATCACCGTCGTGCCCGCAGGCCGCATGCCCGCACGGGTGCAGCGCGCGCTCGATGACGTCGCGCCGTCGGTGATGGCTGCGATCGTCGCGGTGCAGCTTGCAGGCGGCCACGCCGGAATTGGCATCCTCCCAGTCGAGGCCGGGGCAGCGCTGATCGGCGGCGCGGTCGCATGGCGCACCAGCAACCTGGGGCTCAGCGTGCTCGCCGGCGTCGTCGCCTACGGCCTGCTCGGCCTGCTCTGAGCGCCGGCGGGCTCACGTCCCAGCGGGATCCCCGACGAGCCCGAGTGACTGGGCCGCTTCGGCGGCCTGCTGGCGCGATGCGACCCCGAGCTTTCTCAGCAGGGCAGAGACGTGGTGGTCGACGGTGCGCACGGACACCACCAGGCGCTGCGCGATCTCGACATTGGTCGATCCGGCGGCCAGCAGCGTCAGAACCTCCATCTGCCGGGCGGTGAGCCCGGCCGGGTTGTCTCGCGTGCTGGCCTGCGGGCCCCGAGGCACGGTCTTGACGCCTAGAGCGCGCAGTCGTCCGCGGAGCAGGCGAGCAGGCTCGGTGGCGCCGAGCTCATCCAGCACGGCGAGCGCATCAAGCATGTGCTCCCGCTCGCCTGAGTCGGCCAGTTCCAGCGCCCCGGCGTACCGGTCGCCGACCTGCTCCCACGCCGCCGCGGCCGACCGCCAATCGCCGCGAAGACCCGCGGCGAACTCCTGAGGGAGATCGTCGCCGTCACCCGCGTCGACGCCGACGCGCCGCAGCCACCGCAGCAGCTCCCCCCGGCAGCGCGCCCGCCCCGGGGTGCGGTCCAGGCGGTCAAGCGTGAGACGCGCGCGCTCGACGGCGACATCGGGCTCGCCGTGCAGCCACGCCCATTCCAGGGTTGCGGCGGCCGCGGGCGTCAGGGCCTGGATCGAATCCCCGCGGACTGCGTTGCCCCAGGCCGCCTCGACGGCGTCCCAGGCGTCGTCGGCCCCGTGCCGCGTCGCCAGCCGGGCGAGTAGCGGGAGACTGAAGCGCCCGGTGTTGCCCGGCTCGTCGACCGAGGCGATCAGCCGGCGGAGCTCGCGCTCCGCGTCCGCCCAGTCGCCGTCGATGACCAGCAGCAGGCACCGGTGCGCCTCCAGCACGTACTCGTGCGCGGCGAAGTCACGCTCGCGCGCATAGGCCAGCCCATCGCGAACGAAGCGGCGCAGCCGGTCGTAGTCGGCCATGTACGCCAGTGCCTCGGCGATGTTGGCGTAGCCGCGCACCGCGTACTCCTGGTGATCCACCTCGCGGGCGATCTCGATGCTGCGCTCGAGCAACGAGATCCCTTCCGGATCGTCGAGATCGGTGCGGCTGCTGCCGAGGTAGTTCAGCGCCAGCGCGACGAGCTCGGGGCTGCCGGCCTCATCGGCCAGCGCGCGCGTCGGCTCGAGCGCCGCGATCGCTTCCCGCGGCCGGTCTAGCAGCTGCAACACGCCGCCCCGCCACACCTGGGCCATGGCCAGCGCGCGCCGGTCACCGGTGTGCTCGAGATCGGCGATGGCCTGCTCGACAGAATCCAGCGACTCCTGCGGCCGGTTGCCCAGGTACAGCAGGCGCGACAGGCTCACCCGGGCCACGCCGAGCGCCACGGGGTCGCCCAGCTCCTCACGGTGAACGACCGCCCGCTCGGCCTGACGAGCCCCGTCGAGGAACCGGTGCGCGTTGGCCAGCTCCCACGCCGCCTCCTCACGCACGGCCGCCCGCGTCTCAGGATCGAGACGTTCTGCATGGCCCAGCACCTGCCGATAGTGGGACAGGGCCTGGCGATGCGCGCCGGCGGCTGCGGCCTGTCGGGCGGCGGTCGGCCCATGGGCGAGGACGGCGCCGACGTCACCCGCTGCCACCGCGTGGTGGAGGATGCGCGACAGGTCGGCGTCCTCGTGCCGTTGCAGCGCGTCAAGGACGACCCGATGGTGGCGCAGCGCGGCAGCGGATGGCAGCGAGCTCTCCAGCGCCCGACGCGCCAGCTCGTGGCGGAACGAGATCCGCTCGGGGGTCACCTCGACCAGCCCTCTCGCCTCAGCCTCTGCGACGACCGCGGAGGCGTCCTCGATCAGCGCATCCGCAAGCCACGTCTCGACGTGCGAGGGGATGACGGACAGCAGCTGGAGCGCCGCCTGCGCGCGCGGGCTGAGGTGGCCCAGCCGCCCGAGCACCGCGTCCGCGACCGTGGCCGGCACTCCCGACTGCGGCGAGGCGAGCACCTCGGTGACGTAGAAGGGGTTTCCTCCGGTGGCGGCGAGCAGCTCGTCAGGGCTCACCTGGGCGTGCTCGGTCAGCAGACCCACCGCGCGCCGGCTCAGCCCGCGAAGGTGGATTCGATGCGCTTGCGCGCCGGCCAGGGCCGCCAGGACGCCGCGCAGTCCATGCTGATCGTCGATCTCGTCACTGCGGTAGGTCAGGATGATCACCGTCGGTAGCGACTCGAGCCGGCGAGCGAGGAACCGCAGCACGTCCAGCGTGCCGTCGTCCGCCCAATGGACATCCTCAATTACGACGACCACCGTGCTCAGCGGATCGTCGAGCTCAGCCAGCACGGCCGGGAACACCTCGCTGCGAGTGCCCGACTGCAGGGCATCCCGCAGGCTCTTCGCCCCGGCGTGGGCCATGTCGTGGAACGGCCCCAGCGTCCGCGGGGTGGCCAGATCGTCGCAGGCGCCGCTGAGAACGCGGACGTCGCCCTCGATCTGACCGAGGAACGCCCGCAGAAGGCTCGTCTTGCCGATGCCCGCCTCCCCGGAGATCAGCACGAATGAGCCGCGGCCCTGTGCCGCCGCGGCAAGGCTGTCGTCGAGGACAGCGAGGTCGGCTTCGCGTTCGAGCAGCTGAGCGGCCACAGCACCAGCCTGCCATGGCGCCGCGCTTTCGTGGAAGCCGGAGCTGTCGAGCGCGCGCCGCCGCTGGCGCGCCGGGAGGAGGGCGCGCGAACGCCCCGGGCGGGTGCCCGGGGCGCGGCGGAGCAGCGCAGGCGATCCTCGCGCGCTCAGGCGACGATCTCGATGTCGACTGGCACCTGGTTCGTGATGACGTCGTAGACCGCGGAGCGCGCCTTGGACTGCTCGACGATCTCGCGGAGCTTCTCGGGCGGAGCGTCGCCCTCGATGGTGAAGCGCACGCGCACGCGCTGGTAGCCGTTGCGAACCTCGTCGGACATCCCCAGGAGGCCATGAAGATCGATGTCGCCCTCGATGGTCGACTCGACGCGGGTGAGGGCCACACCGCGAACGGACGCGATGTTGGCGACGCCGGCGGTGAGGCAGGACGCCAGCGCGTAGAGAAGGAACTCGACGGGCGCGGGCCCGTTGTCCTTGCCGACGAGCACGGCCGGGTGGTCGGCGTCGAACACGAACGTGCGCTGGTGGCTGTGCTCGCCGCCCGCGCCGTGGAAGCCCTGGCTGGTCGATTGGCTGTGGGTGCCCGAGATCCAGCGATTGCGGGCGCGGAACTGGAACGCCGCCAGCTCTCGCTGGTCCTTGACCGCGTCCAGGGTGGCGAAGAGGGTCTCGGCGTCCACGCCGTTGCGGGCGGCCACGGCGGTCTTGGCATCGGTCATGGTCTTCGTGTCGCTCATCTTGATTCTCCTTTGCTCATCGGGCGGTCTGGCGCCTGCGGGATCGCAAGCGCGAGTGATGTGCGCTCATGCATCAAGCAACGCCCTGGTCTGATCGGCGAGCGGCTCGAGGGCGCCCAGGTGGGCGACCTCGCCGCGCATTCCCTCGCTCATCGCCACAAGCAGCTCGCGCAGGTCGTTCATGTCCCAGTCGTAGGCCGACACGCGGTCGCCGAGCTCGAAGACCTCGCGCGACAGCCGGTCGCGGGTGTCGCGGTAGCGGGCCATCGCGGTCGGCAGATCTGCGGCGCCCCCGAGACCGTCGACGACCGCGCCGGCGAGCAGCTCGGCGTCGCGCAACGCGTCGGTCATGCCGTGGGCGGTGATCGGATCCTTGAAGTAGCCGGCGTCGCCGACCAGCGCCCAGCCAGGGCCGGCCGGCTGGCGCAGGTAGCCGGGCATGCCGGGGAACGCGCGCAGCGGGCCGTGCTGGGCCCCGGCGTCCAGCCGCGCCAGCCAGTCGGGGGCCACGCGCGCAAGCCCGGCGCGGAATCCGTGATCGGGCAGCGCGCGCACATCGGGGAATTCGGTGTGCGGGATGCCCGTCCACACGCACAGCTGGCCATCGTTGGTCGGGATGACCCCGGCCGCGCCGCCGTCGGCGTACAGCCACTGGTAGCCCTCCGCCTCAACACCCGACCAGTAGCCGACGATGAAGGCGGTGGCGTGGGCGCCCTCGGCGTAGACCGGTGCCCCCACGGTCGACGCCACCAGCGAGCGCGAGCCGTCCGCGCCGATGGTGATCGGGGCGAACACATCGCGTTGCCCGCCGTCTCGGTCATCGATCTCGGCGCCGATGACCGCACCGTCGGCGTCGCGCAGCAGGTGGTTCACCCGCGTCCTGAACCTCACGTCGGCGCCGGCGCGGACGGCGGCGTCCGCCAGGACGCGGTCGAGCAGTCGCCGCTTGGGGGCGTACAGCGCCGGGCAGTGCGGCATCGGCTTGATGTCAATGATCGCCTCGGTGTCGCCGTAGCGGATGGTGGTGGTCCGCACCGCGGGCGTGCCGGCCGCGTCGATCTCGTTCAGCAGTCCCCAGCGCGACAGCTGGATGACTCCCGCGCGCATCAGCGCGTGCGTCGACAGGGTGTCGCTGCCGTAGCGGGCCCGTTCGGCAACGAGCACCCGCAGCCCGGCTCGGGCCAGCAGCATCGCGGTCGACGCTCCGGCCAGCCGGCCGCCGACGATGATCGCGTCATAGTGATCTGGCATCGGTGTGCCTCCTCGCCGGTGAGACTGCGCCGACGCGGCGTCGGCGCCGTCGGCGCCGGGCGCCTATTTGTGGAGGGGCCGCTGCCTATGTATGAGGTGTTCGGCTTGACGGGCCAGGTAGTTGCTTCTGGCGGTGACTCGACAACTGCGGCAGGGTCTTCTTGCGAAGGAGGGTCGCTGCCGGGGAACTGGGGCCAGCGTTCGCCCGACGGCGTTGTCATCCGGCTGCGGCAACGCCCCGGGCGGGCTAGCTCCCGGGGCGTGTGGGCTGGGCCGGTCTCCGCCTCACTCGGTCAGCGAGGCCGACGCAGCCGGCAGGGTCCGTTGAAGCCGGGGGGCCGCGGCGCCGCCTTGGGTGACCCGCAGCCCTTGCCGGGCGAGCGTGATCAGCCCCACGCAGTGGGCGAGGATCTCCAGCCGATTGGGCCATCCGACGTTGACGCCGGGACCGAACTGGCCGCCGTGCTGCGACATCATGATGCCCAAAGACACAATCGCCGCCAGCGTCGCGCCCACAGCCGCGGCGCCTGACCAGAGCAGGGGCCTGCGTGCCGAGGCCCACGCCGGGCTCCGCACGAGCCGCCAGGTGACGAGCGCCACTGCCAGCGGCGTGGCGAGCCCGAGCGTCCCGCCGAGATTGTGCAGCTGGCCGACTGTGGTGGCCTCGTCCGCGGCGGTCGTGATCGGGTCGGCCGCGAACAGCGCGGCGATGGTCAGCCCGACCGCGCCGACCAGCAGCATGGCCAGGCCGATGCGCCCTGCGCGCGTCCGCAGCTGAGACCGCAGCATGACGAACGCGGCGACATGGCTGACCGCGAGCAATGCGAAGGCGGCGGTCATGATCCATCCGTACTCGCCGATGGCGTATTCGCTGATGAAGTGCCATGACGGATCGACGTCGGGCTTGAGGCCGTGCAGCGCCGCGACGGCAGTCAGGAAGCCTGCCGCCGCGCCGAAGCAGAGCCGCGCTGCGTACTGCGGGATTTCTGGGCGGGGTGCGTCTGCCTTGCTCATCGCGTCTCCTCCTCGATCCTCGTCGCCGTCGAGTCGTAGCCGCCGCCTCCCGGGTAGACCCATGAGCCGGCGAACGTGCTGCCGTCTGGCGAGAACTCGCCTCTGTAGTGCGCCGGCGAGCCCTTCTCGCCGCCCCAGATCGTCAGCGTCTCGCCGTCGATCTCGTAGATGTAGCGCAGCGTGTCGCCGAGGCTGTCGTAGAACGTCGATCTGATGTCCTCGCCGGGCTCCGAGCCGAAATCGCGCTCGTGGCCGATGATCTCGACGCCGGTGACCCGCTGTCCGAACTGGACCAGGTCGACGTGCTGCAGCAGGAAGAAGCCGCCTTCCATCCATTCGTACGTCACCGTCCCCTCGGCGCCGCCGGAGATCCTCCATCGGCCGACGAGCCGGTTGAGGCCAGCGAGGTCGGCTTCGGGAGCCGGTGCCGCTGGCACCGCGAACTCGGCGGTCTGATTGGCTGGCTCTGGCATGATCCCTGCCTCCTTCTCGCGCGTGCCGGTCGGCGGGAGCCGGCCGGTCGAACGTTGAGACGGCGGCGCGGGAGAAAAGGAATCGCAGATGCGCACCAGCGCCCCGACGGCGGCGCGGCGCGGGCTGTGCCCACAGTCATCGTCAACCGCTCGAGTCCGCGATTCCTTTTCGGCAGCCGCGCAGTCTCATGAGGTAGATCCTGTATGGCGGGGTCCTCTCGACAGCCCGAACGGCGCGACGGAAGGGAAGGTCAGCGATGCCCGTTGAGCAGGATGAGCTGGTCACGGCCGCGAAGGCGGGGGACGAGTCCGCCTTCGGCCAGCTAACCGAGCGCCATCGCCGCGAGCTGCGGGTCCACTGCTACCGGATGCTCGGCTCGTTCTCGGAGTCGGAGGACCTGGTGCAGGAGACGCTCCTGCGAGCATGGCGGGGGCTTAACACGTTCGAGGGCCGTTCCTCGTTTCGGGCGTGGTTGTACCGCATCGCGACCAACGCCTGCTTGGACGCATTGAGCGGTCGGCCCCGCCGGCTGCTGCCCTACGACGTGGCGCCTCCCGCTGATCCGAGCGGGCCTCCCCCCGAGCCGGTCGAGTATCTCGCGCTCGAGCCGTATCCGGACCATCTGCTGCAAGGCGCCGGCGGCGAGGAAGGCGATCCGAGTGAGGCCGTGGTGGCGAAGGAGACCATCGAGCTGGCCTTTCTCGCCGCGATCCAGCACCTGTCGCCGAGGCAGCGAGCAGTGGTGATCCTTCGGGATGTGCTCGGCTGGTCGGCGAAGGACACCGCGCAGCTGCTGGACATGACCGAGGTGGCCGTGAAGAGCATGCTGCAGCGTGCGCGGCCGCTCATGAGGGAGCACCTGCCCTCTCGGCGGCAGGACTGGTCGCCCGAGGAAGACCCGAGCGTGACCGAGCGCTGGCTGCTGCAGCGCTACATGGAGGCTCACGAGCAAGACAACATCGAGGCATTGGCTGAGGTGCTCCGCGACGATGTGCGAGTCGCGTACCCCCAGATGGGGCTGTGGAGCGACTCGCGCGAGTCGTTCATCGTCAGCAGCCGGAAGTTCGCCCCTCCGGGGGATTACAAGTTCATGCCGGCGCAAGCGAACCTGCAGCCGGCGGTGGCGATCTACCTGCGCAGTCCGGGTGACACGGAGTTCCGGCTCACCGCGCTGGAGGTGCTGCGGATCGACGGGGACAAGATCGCCGAGATCGTCGACTTCTATCTGCCCGACCTGTTCCCGGCATTCGATCTGCCGGCCGTGCTGTGATTGCGCCCGCTCCGGCCGTCTCCGGCCGCGGCTGCGGCCGCGACGCGTCACGCGCCATCGATCTCGCGCTTGCGCGCGTTCACGAGCTGGGTCAGCACTTCCGCGGGGATCGGCTGCTGGGGGGTGAAGCGGACTGCGCCTTTTGAAAGCCCGAACCCGGCCAGGTCAGTCTTCGCCGCGTCGAGGACCGCAGGGCTGAACGGATAGAGGCTCAGGAACCCCTTGTGGGCGGCGAAGCCGAGAAGCGGCTTTCCGTTGTATCGGAAGGCCGGCAGGCCGTAGCTGCGGCCCTCCGCCGCTTCCGGCGCCACCGTAGCGACGTGCTCCACAACCGCGGCCAGAGCCTGCCGGTCTTCATCTGAGAGCTCGCTCAAGTATTCATCGAACACGGTGACCTCCGTTCGATCCGGCCAGTGGACGCTAGCCCAAGCCGGCTGATTCCGCGTCGACTGGGTGCGTTGTGTTTCGCCGGTGCAACGGGACGCACCCAGACGCGAGCCGACACCAGCATCGGCGTCCTGATCGCGAGCTACCAGCCCGTCGGACGATGATTCACTCGAGAACCCAGCCTGGGCGGTGTCGAATCCTCGATCTGAAGCCGATCTGAACCCATTCGATAGGCCTTTCCGTACTCCTAGACGGCCGGATCCTCCGTGCCGAAGTGCAACTGAGGGGAGAAGACGATGCGAAGAGCGACAGTGCTCCTATTGCTGGCGCTGACGATGGCGTTCAGCTTGGCCCCCGTGGCCTGGGCTGACGTGCATGGCGTGTCACAGGCGCAGTGCTCGCCTGACGGGGTTCTATCCGGAGCGATCCGGTCACGCCACGCCATCGAGTTCGGACGGCCCGGAGCGCCGATTCCGGTAACCGCCAGTGGAGGCAGCACCCAGGGCCAGGGCGGCGCGGCCCCCGCGAACGGCACGAACTGCTGATCGGCTCGACGGGGGGCCACTTGGCGCGACCAGGATGCGGTCGCGTCGTGTTGGCGCGCGACTGAGTGAGAGCGGATAGGCTCCGGGCGCGGCTCGCCTCGCAGAGTCGATGGCGGGTCGCGCGCCCCGCCGGCGGCGCCGGTTCGGCGAGCAGCGCCTCGGCCGGCCGTGCCGATGCGAGAGTGGCGGGTGACGGAGGAACCGAGCCTGTTCGAGGGTTGGGGGTGGTGAGCACGGACGTCGACGTCGTGACGCAGATCGAGATCGACCGTCCCCGCGCTGAAGTGGCCGCGTACGCCTCGGAGCCGGACAACGCCACGTCGTGGTATCGCAACATCAAGAGCGTCGAATGGCGGTCTCCCAGGCCCGCGGCGGTCGGGTCGAGCATCGCGTTCGTGGCTGAGTTCCTCGGCCGTCGACTCGCGTACACCTATGAGGTCAAAGAGATGTCGCCCGGCGAGCGGTTCGTGATGGCGACCGCTGACGGACCTTTCGCCATGGAAACGACATACTCCTGGGCCGACACGCCCAGTGGCGGGACGCGGATGACCCTGCGCAATCGGGGGCGCCCGTCAGGGTTCTCCAAGATCGCGGCGCCGGCGATGGCGAGCGCGATGCGCCGCGCGAACCGGAACGACCTCGCGCGGCTCAAGGGGATCCTTGAATCCGAGAACCACGACCGCTGAGACGGTGCCGCCGCACGTCGATACCCAACCCCTGGGGGCGAGGACGGCTACCATGGAGGTTGCTCGCGCGATCCCTCGCGCCTGAATCGAAGGGCCGCGGAATGGGCTATGCGCAGGGCGAGACAGTGGTCCACCCTCAGCACGGCGCCGCGGTCGTGGAAGCGATCTTCACCAAGGATCTCGGTCAAGGACCGACTGAGTATCTCGAACTGCACATCGAGTTCGCGTCGCTGAAGATCCTGGTCCCAGCCGCATCGGTCGAGCAGATCGGCATTCGATCGCTGTCGTCCAGGAAGGACGCAGAGGCGATCCTTTCGCTGCTCGAGGAGAAGTCTGACGTCCCCGTGGAGTGGGCGGAGCGAAACGCGACCACCATCGCGCGGATGAAGTCGCTTGAGCTCGACCAGATCGCGATGATCGTGCGAGATCTGACGCGCCACGAGCGGCGCCTCGGAAGGCCGCTGAACATGGGCGAGAGGACCGTGCTCGGCAAGTGCCTCGGCCTGCTGGCTCGCGAGCTCTCGCTGTCGCTGGGCATGTCGGAGGAAGCGACGATGGCCCTGCTGGTCGAGCGCAGCTCCAGCGCGAGAGCTATCGCGGGCGATGAGCAAAGGCCT
Organism: Egibacteraceae bacterium; assembly: GCA_035513815.1. Classification (GTDB taxonomy): domain Bacteria; phylum Actinomycetota; class Nitriliruptoria; order Euzebyales; family Egibacteraceae; genus DATKBU01. The sequence goes on along the minus strand of DATKBU010000117.1, from coordinate 623 downwards.
GCAAGCCTCGCCGAGGCGAGCGAGCAGCTGGACGCGACCTGATCTGACCCCGGCCCGAGCCTCTTGGGCGGACACGCGAACCGCGTCCGCCGAGCGCCCCCCAGCGTTCGGGTCCTTCGGCACTGATGTGCCCTCCTCCCGCCAATCATGATGGCGCACAGCACTGCGCCGCAGACAGCTGCAGGCAGAGGGTCAGCTGACCGCCGGGGAGGAGATCGTGACTGAGCGAGGATCGAGCGGCTCCGCACGCCGGGCACGGCCGTCGGCCCGCCTGGTCGCCGGACTGGTCGGGGCCGCTGCCGGCTTCGGGATGGGGTCGGCTGTCTACCTGCTGGTCAATCCGGTTCTGGAGAACAGTCAGAGCTGGATCGAAGAGCTGCAGGGTCTGCTGTGGAATGTTGTTCCGTTCCTGACCGCGGGGGGATTCGCCCTGGGATGGTGGGTCGCCAGGCATCGACAAGCCGATGGCGCAGGCAACCCGCCGATCACGCGCTAACGCGAATCAACGGCGGCGGAGTCGAGGGGAAGGGTACAGGATGGGGGCGAACGTTCCGGCAACGGCGGCGGACCACCCCGTGCCGACGAATCTGGTCGGCAGGCTCCGGGTGCTCAATCTCTTGTTG
>DATKBU010000116.1:0-28694 GCA_035513815.1 Egibacteraceae bacterium | reverse complement strand
TAGAAGGGCGGCCGGTCGCTGGACTCGTCCGCGATGAACAAGCCCGCATCAGCCCATGCCTGCTCCCAGCGGGGCTCGATCTCCTGCGGGTCGTAACCGGTCGCCAACGCGCGCTCCTCGAGGTGGTCCTGGGGGCGTGGGAAGTCTACCGATCGGGGTGCTGAACGCCCGGCTGCTACACTTCGCCCTCGCTTTGCGGGGCTATAGCTCAGTTGGTAGAGCGCCGCCATGGCATGGCGGAGGCCAGGGGTTCGATTCCCCTTAGCTCCACTTCACAGATATCCATCGGAGCGCGCGATGCCGCCCTGAGGGTCCCGTGTTGTCGCACCCTCGTCATATGGTCAGTCGATGGACGATGACCTGACACCATCAGAGATCGGGGCCCGTAGCGAGGCCGCTGTCGCCAAAGCGCTCGCCGAGGCCGGCAAGACTGTCCTGTTTCCCATCCACGGCGCTCACCTGCGCTACGACCTCGTCTACGAGGACGCACATGGCTTCCATCGTGTGCAGTGCAAGACGGCGCGCCTGAAGAAGGGTGCGGTGTTCTTTGCTGTCTGCAGCAATACGAACAACATCCCCGAGGACTATGAGGGCCAGGTCGATGTGTTCGGGGTGTACTGCCGCTCGATCGACGAGGTCTACTTCGTGCCAATTGAGGACGTGCCTTGCCGCCGCTATATGAGCCTGCGCCTTGATCCGCCGCGCAACAACCAGCGCCTGGGCATCCACTGGGCGCGCGACTATCGCGTCGTGAGCGACGAGCGCGCGCCCTACGACCTCGGGCCGGAGATCTTCGCCAACCCGCTCGATGGGCGTCGGCTTCCATGCCCCTGCAGCGGGCCCCTGTCCGTCGGCCGGGCGCCGCCTCGCCGACGCTCAGCGGCCGTAGACGCCTGTCAGCGTGCCCTCGGCGATGACGCCCGACTGCTCCAGTGCCTGGTCCAGCTCGCTCGGCGCGAAGCCTCCGCTGAGCACGATCGGCGCCCGCAGCGCGTAGACCGTGATCACGTAGCGGTGCGGGTCGTCACCGGGAGGCGGGCACGGCCCGAAGTAGCCGACCTGGCCCGTATCGCCGCTCCCCTGAACCGCGCCGGCAGGGATCTCGCCTTCCTCCAGTCCAGTGGCGAGCGGGCCGATGCCGGTCATGGTCCAGTGCGTGAACGTCCCTCCAGGCGCATCGGGGTCGTCCATCCGCAGAGCCAGCTCGACCGCTTGGTCCGGGACTCCTTCCCAGCGCAGCGGAAGCGGCGCGGTCTCGCCATCGCAGGTGTGGCGCGCCGGAATCTCCTCGCCCTCAGCGAACGCATCGCTGGAGACGTCCAGGTCCACGGCGGGCGCCGGCTCACCCGTCGCCTCAGCCGTCGCGGGCTCTTGGCGCGCCGTCTGATCGGCCGGCGAGGACTCGGCGATGTCCTGACCGCCCTGGTCGCAGCCGGCCGCGACGAGGAGCAGCGCAGCGCAGGCCGCGCTGGCCAGCCATGAGCGGGCACCTGCCATCCCGATCACCTCATTCATCGAGCAGCGTGGGCTCGCGCTGCGCTCCCTCCTGCAGCCCTTCGCCCAGGAGCTCGCCGAGCTGGCGGGCGTTGCGCACTCCGTAGTCCCGGTAGCAGTTGTTCATGACCGCATGCGTCTCACGGATCGACGAGGCCAGCTGTCTGATCTTCGGTGCCCATCCCGCCAGCTCCTCGTCGGAATACAGATACTTGAAGCGCTCCGCGGCGGTGATTCCCTTGCGCTTCCAGTTGTCGCGGTTGTGGCCGTGGAACCGGACCACGGCGAGATCAGCGGTCGCGGCCAGCACCGGCGGGATCGACGAGGGGAATCCCTGCGGCCCGTCGATGCAGACGTACGCCAGCCCGCTCCGCTCGAGCAGCTCGAGCGTCCGCGGGGCCGTGTCCGCGTCCATCCAGCTGCCGTGGCGGAACTCGATGGCCAGCTGATAGTCGGGCAGGCGGTCGGCTAGCGACTCCAGGTAGCCACGGTTGTCCCGGCGCGCGGTGAACCAGTCCGGGAACTGGAAGAAGACCGCGCCGAGCTTGCCCGCCGAGTGCAGCGGCATGAGGGCAGTCCGGAACCGCTCGAATGCCAGATCGACCGCGTGCTCAGGCAGGTGGGTCAGGTACACCGAGCGCTTCGCCGCATGCTCGGCGGGGAGGTGCTCCGCGATGTCGGCCCATACCGATTCAGGCTTGGTCGGGTGCTGTGTCAGCAGCGAATACGCCTTCACGTCGAACCGGAAGTCCTGCGGGGTCCGCCGGACCCACAGCGCCGCGAGCTCCTCGGTCGGCGGGTGATAGTAGGTCGCGTCAACCTCGACGAGGGCGAAGATTGAGGCATAGAAGCGCAGGCGCTCTTCGGCGGACATGGAGCGCTTGGGATACCAGTCAGACTCCCTGACCAGCGTCGGGTCAGTCCACGACGCGGTGCCGACCCTCACGCGCCCCGGCGAACCAGCCCTCGCGGTCAACTCCGCTCCTGACGGACGGACCAGTCAGTCCGCGATCGCGGCTTCCGGCGCCGGGGAGAACTCGACCTTCGGCGCATCGGACCACAGGCGCTCGAGCTCGTAATAGGACCGCTGCTCGGGCGTGAAGGCGTGCACCACGACGTCGCCGTAGTCGAGCAGCATCCAACCGGTCTCCTTGCCGCCCTCGCGACGACGCGGCGACGCTCCGCCGCCCTTGAGCCGCGCCTGGACCTCGTCGGCGACTGTGCCGAGCTGGCGCTCGTTGCCGGCGGTGACGATCACGAAGTAGTCGGTGATCCCGAGGAGCTCGCCCAGATCGAGGATTCGGATGTCGGTGGCCTTCTTGTCCGCGGCGGCCTGCGCTGCTGCGAGCGCGCGCTCGCGGGACTGCGTGGTATCGACGGTGCTCAGCGGCTCACTCCGGCTCTGTCTCCTCCGCCTCATCCGGCTCGACGGGCTCGATGGTCCCCAGCGGGTCCACCGACTCCCCCGTCGCCGGCGCCAAATCCGAACCCACGACGATCGTGAGGTCGACGACTGACTGCGGCTGGCGGCTGACCCGGATGGTACCGACCCCCAGCAGCTCCTGCACCCGCTCGGCTGCCGCCAGGGCGGCCTCGTCCTCGCGGTAGATGATGATCAGCGTGTCGTCGTAGTCGAAGCTGTCGGCGTTGTCGTTGAGGATGATGCGAAACCCGCTGCCCTGAAGCTTCGCGTCGACGACCTGCCCCGCGGCGGGCGTTCCTACCCCGTTGAGGACCTGCACGCGTCGCAAGCCGGCGGCGGCGCCCTCGGGGACGCTCGCTGCGAGCAGGCGGCCGATTAGGCGCTGCGTCTCCTCGTCGTCCATCCGGTAGCTGGCGGAGCCGTCGGCGCCGGTCCCGCCGAACAGCTCGACGGGCAGCATCGAGAACGTCAATCGCTCGGCCTCGGCAGCCGCAGCCATCCCTGAGAACAGCTGGCGCATCCAGGCCGGGTCCGCTGCCGTCCCCAGTAGCGGAGCGCCGTCGCCCACTAACGACTGGAGCACGTCGGGATCCCCCGCGACCTCGAGCAGGCGGCGAACGACCTGCTGCTGGCGGGTGAACGAGGCCAGCTCATCCTCCCCGCGGGCGCGAAACGACCACAGCTGCGCGAGCCGGTCGCCGTCCAGATGCTGGAGACCTGGCTGGAACACGACCGTTGCGGACCCGTCGTCGGCGCGCTCGACCAGTTGCTCGCGCACCTCGACTTCGAAGCCTCCGCTGCGGTCGAGGAATGCGCCGAGGCCTTCATCGCTGAAGGCCGCGACGTGATCGATGTGGATGCCGAGAGCGTTCTCGATCGTGGACGCGACCAGCCCGGGCCCCCCGTACTGATGCGCGAGCGCGAGCTGGTCCAACCCGAACCCGGGCAGGTCCATGAGCGTGCCCACGGGGATGAACACCACGCTTGCGGTCGACTCCTCCGGGCCGACAGCCAGCAGCGTCGCGCCCGTCGCCGGCCCGCCACGCTCTGGGTGACGGACAAGCAGCAGGGTGGCCTGCTCGCCCGCGACCGCAGTCTCAGGCGTCGGCTCAGGCGCAAACGCGTCGCGCACCTGGCGACCGATGATTGCGGTCACCACGACGAGCCCGGCCGCCGCGACCACGACGGCGGCGACCGTGACCGCGAGGCGGCGGATCCTTCGTCGCCTTCGGATCCGAGCGAGGCGCGCCTGACGGCGCCCCGTCGCCCTGCGCTGCCGCGCCGTCTCGGGATCGTCCGCCGAATCTGGCGGACGCGACGACTGGTCGCCAGGTTGCATGCCGCTCGGGGGATCCGCCATCGCGTGGCGCGCGGCCGGCGGCGAGCTGCGCTGCGCGGCCTCGGGCGGGCGCTGCGCCCCTGACGATGAAGGCGGGCTTGCTGGAGCGGTAGGCGGCGGGGGCGGCAGAGAAGGGGCGCCGCCGCCGAGACCCTCCAGCTCGCGCAGCAGATCCGCCGGATCCGCGTCGTCGCCGCCGGACCCGTCCAGCTTGCGGCTCACGCGAAGCCCTCCACTGCGAGGCGCGCGCCGGCCACGCCATACAAGCCATGTTTGCGCGCGTACTCCTCGACCTCGCGCGGGATGAGATAGCGGACCGGGCGGCCGGCTGCGAAGCGCTCCCGGATATCTGTCGACGAGATCGCGAGGGCCGGAACATCCAGCACGACGACGCGGTCCCGAAGGCGCTCCGCCTCAAGGTCGCCGAGGTCATGGCCAGGACGGGTCGCAGCGACAAAGTCGGCGAGCTGGAGGCACTCCTCGGCATTGCGCCACGTCAGAATGTTCAGGATCGCGTCAGCGCCGGTGATGAAGAACAGCTGATCATCGGGCAGCAGCGCGCGGAGCTTGCGCAGCGTGTCGACCGTGTAGCTGGCGCCCGGCGAGTCGATCTCGATCCGGCTCACCGCGAAAGCGGGATTGGCTGCGGTCGCCAGAACCGTCATCAGATAGCGGTGAGAGGCGGGCGTGACCTCCCGTTGCTTCTGCCACGGCGCGCCGGCGGGGACGAACGCTACGGTGTCCAGCTTCAGCTCAGCGCGCGCCTGCTCGGCGGTGACGAGGTGGCCGAGATGAACCGGGTCGAAGGTGCCGCCCATGATCCCGACGCGGCGGGTGCTTCCCATCTGCGAAGTCTACCGGTGACTATTCGATGAAGATCAGGAGCGGACCTGCCCGTCGCCCTCCACGATGTACTTCGTAGTGGTGAGCTCCTGCAGGCCCATCGGCCCCCGAGCATGCATCTTCTGCGTCGAGATCCCTATCTCCGCGCCGAAACCGAACTCGCCGCCGTCGGTGAAGCGCGTCGAGGCGTTGACCATCACCGCGGCAGCATCCACTTCGGCCGTGAACCGTCGTGCGGCTGCACGGTCGTCGGTGATGATCGCCTCGGTGTGCAGCGTGCCGTGCCGCGCGATGTGTTCGATCGCCGCATCCAGCGAATCAACCACACGGACCGCAAGGCGGTAATCGAGGAACTCGGTGTCCCAATCCTCGTCTGTGGCCGGACCGGCCCCCGCGAGCCGCTGCGCTTCGGCGTCCCCGATCAGCTCGACGCCCGCATCGGTCAGGGCCTTCGCGGCAGCTGGGAGGAACTCCTCTGCGATCGCGGCGTGAACCAGCAGCGTCTCGGCGGCGTTGCAGACGCTGGGGCGCTGGGCCTTGGCGTTCACCGTGATCGCCGTGGCCATGGCCAGATCGGCCGCCGCGTCGACGTACACGTGGCAGTTTCCCACGCCGGTCTCGATCACCGGGACCTGAGCGTCGCGCACGACCGAAGAGATCAGCCCGGCGCCTCCGCGCGGGATGAGCAGATCCACCAGGCCGCGCGCACGGCACAGCTCAGCCACCGACTCCCGGGTGGTGTCGGGCACCAGGCACACGGCATCCGCCGGCAGCCCCTCATCCTCGAGCGCCGCGCGGAGCACGCCGCTCAGCGCCAGGTTGGATTCCAGCGCCGAGGACGAGCCGCGCAGCACGCAGGCGTTGCCGCTCTTGAGAGCGAGCCCTGCGGCGTCGACCGTGACGTTCGGACGGCCCTCGTACACCATCGCGATGACGCCCATCGGGACCCGCACCTGGCGCACCTGAAGGCCATTGGGCAGCGTGAACCCGCGGACGATCTGACCGACCGGATCGGTCAGGGCGATCAGCTCGCGCAGCGCCCCAGCGATCGCGTCGAGCCGCGGGCCGGTCAAGATCAGCCGATCGATCAGCGCCTCGGACAGCCCTTGCTCGCGGCCCCGTTCCACATCGCCGGCGTTAGCAGCCAGGACTTCGTCATGAGCGGCGTCGAGCCCCGCAGCCATGCGCTCCAGCGCCGAGTTCTTGCGATCTGTGGACGCTCGCGCCAGCGCCGGCGCCGCCGCCTTGGCGGCCGCGCACACGTCCCGCACGGTCAGCGTCACGATCCCTCCGTTCGCCCAGGTGTGCTATTCACGCAATGCTAACGGCGCCGGGCGCGATCGCGCCGGGTGCGACAGACTGGACCTGGACGCGACCGATGGAGTCTCAATGACCGACTTTCAGGCGGCGCTTCGAGCCAAGCTCGCTCGCAACAGCGAGCTGCTCGAACAGCGCGCGCAGGCCGAGCAGGAGATGGACCGCGCAAAGGCGGAGCGCCTCGAGCGTGTCGAGCGCGAAGCGCGCGAGCTCGAAGCGGCCCAGCGCGAGCGCCACGGCGAGCTCGTGGAGCATCTGTCGACGGTCGCCCAGCACCTGAAGGCGAGCTCGCCAGAGCACTTCATCGTGCGTCTCGGGTGGACCGAGTCAGGCGAGGAGTTCATCGCCAAGATCTCAACGCGCCAGCTGCATCCTCAGCGGTCGCTGCTTGTCGAGCTGGATCGCGACGATGATGAGGTGCTGGTCCGCTGGCACAGCGACGTCGGCAACACCCTTGAGCTGTGGCGGCTGCTGGAGGTGAGTCCTGCGCTGATCGAGGCGCTGGTTCTGCAAGCGGCCGATCAGGATCTGTGGCGCTCGCGCAAGTCCCCGCCGGCCTTCCCCACTGGCGTCGGGTAGGCGCGCCGCCGGCCAGCTAGGCCGTCACGACCAGCGAATCACGATGGATAATCGCTTTGGCGTATTCGACTCCCAGCTCGGCCGCCAGGTCCTCCGTCGATCGGCCGCGCAGCTGAAGCACGTCCCGCCGTGCATACGCGACCAGCCCGCGCGCCAGCGGCCGCCCCTCGGGGCCGATGACGTCGACTGCGTCGCCCGCGGTGAAATCGCCGACGGCGTCGACGACTCCGGCGGCCAGAAGCGAAGAGCCGCGCTGGACGAGCGCCCGGGCGGCCCCCTCGTCGACGACCAGCCGGCCCTTGGGGATCGGGGCGAAGGCGATCCACAGCTTCCTGCTCTCCGGCCGCCTGCGCGCAGGCGGGAACCACGTCCCGACGTGGTCGCCATCCACCGCCTGACCGATGACCCCCGGGCGTCGCGCGTTGGCGATCACGGCATGCCCGCCGCTGAACGCCATGATCCTCGCCGCCTCGAGCTTGCTCGCCATGCCACCGCTGCCCACCTCCGAGCCGACGCCGCCGAACAGCCTGCCGTCGAGGCTGGCCACGTCATCGACGCGATCGACCACCGCAAGCTTCGCGCCCTCGGCCGGGTCGCCGTCCAGCAGTCCGTCGACATCGCTGAGCAGGACCAGCAGCCCCGCCCCGAGCATGCTCGCGGCCAGCGCAGCTAAGCGGTCGTTGTCGCCGAACTTCAACTCGTCCGTGGCCACCGTGTCGTTCTCGTTGACCAGCGGCACGGCGCCCAGCTCCAGCAGTTTCTCAAAGGTCGTGCGCGCATTGAGGTAGCGGGCGCGGACGACGACGTCGTCCGGGGTGAGCAGGACCTGCCCGCAGACCAGACCATGTCGAGCGAAGCTCGACTGGTAGGTGTGGACGAGGATGCCTTGGCCGACGCTCGCCGCGGCCTGCAGCATCGCCAGCGATTGCGGGCGGGCCGATAGGCCCAATGGCGCGATCCCTGCGGCGACGGCGCCGCTTGACACGAGCACCACCTCTGTGCCCTGCTCGCGCAGGCCCGCGATCTGCCGAACGAGCTCGGCGACCAGGTCGATGTCGAGCCCGCCGCTGGCGTCTCGCAGACTGGAGGATCCAACCTTGAGCACGACGCGGCCGGGCCGCGGGAAGCGCTGATCGGTCACCCGTCGCCCTCCTCGGCCGCATCTGGGTGTCTTGAGCTCTCGGCATTCTCGGCGTCATCCGGCGCCATGCCAGGTTCAGGTTCGAAGTCGAACACCCTTCCGGCGATTTCCACGGCGTCTCCCGCTTTGGCCCCCGCCTTCACCAGTGCCTGCTCCACGCCTGCCCTGACGAGTCTGCTCTGCAGATAGCGCACCGCTTCGTCGTTGCTGAGATCGGTCATCTCAACCCAGCGCTGCACGCGCTCGCCGCTGACCCGGTAGCCCTCGTCGGAGCGCGCGATCTCAAAGCCGCGCTCCCGCGCCGCGGGGCGCAGAACCGGCCGGGCGACGGCGGCGAGCGGGGTCGCCGCACGCCCAGCCCGCGAGCGGCGCACGAGATCGGCCAATCGGTGGCGCAGCACGTCGAGCCCCTCCCCCGTCACGGCGCTGCCCTGGAGGACCTCCCAGCCATCCGCCTCAAGGTCAGGCCGCACGATCTGTGCCGTGTCGGGATCCGCATCGGTCTTGTTGAGGAACACCAGCGCCGGGCGCTGCAGCAGGTCCGCGCCGGGCTCGCCCCGCTCGCCGAGATGATCGGCGTAGGCGCCGAGCTCGCGCACCACCGCCTGAAGATCCTCGCGCGGATCTCGCTGCTCATAGCTGGCGCAGTCCAAGACGTGGACCAGCACCCCAGCTCGCTCGACATGCCGCAAGAACGCGTGGCCAAGGCCGCGCCCCTCGCTCGCACCGGGGATGAGTCCCGGCACGTCGGCGATGACGAAATCCAGGTCATCCACCTTCACCACCCCGAGGTTGGGAGCCAGCGTGGTGAACGGATAGTCGGCGATCTTCGGCTTGGCCGCCGAGAGCCGCGAGATCAACGAGGACTTGCCCGCATTCGGAAACCCGACCAGCGCGACGTCGGCGACCAGTTTCAGCTCCAGCGTGATCCAGCGCTCCTGCGGCGGCTCGCCCAGCTCGTGAAACCGCGGAGCTCGCCTCTGGGCGGTCTTGAAGGCGGCGTTGCCCCGCCCTCCGCGACCGCCTCGCGCCGCCACGAACTGCGCTCCGGGCTCTACGAGATCAGCGATCGCCGTCCCATCCGCCTCGCGCACCACCGTCCCGAGGGGGACGTGGAGGACGACATCATCGCCGTCGGCGCCGCGACGCAGATCTCCCTCCCCGTGACGGCCGTTCGCGGCGGCCCGGTGCGGACGGTGGTGATAGTCGACAAGCGTGGCCACATTCGCGTCAACGCGCAGGATCACCGATCCGCCGGCGCCGCCCTCGCCGCCGTCGGGCGGTCCTTTCGGCTCGTACGGCTGGCGTGCGAACGAGGTGACCCCGTTGCCGCCTCGGCCGCCCTTGACATGGACCTTGACTTCATCGATGAACATCGTGCCGCGAAGCGTAGCGGCGAGCGACGAAGCGCAGCGCGCGGGAACCCGACACGCGTCCCGCACGTCCAACGCGCAGGTCCCACCGAAGGAGTGTCGGAGGATGATGATGCGCTCGAGCAGCGGATGCCAGACGTCTCGGGAGCGGCGCGCGGCGTGGGTCCTAGCGCCGCATCGGAGGAGCGCGGCGAGGATCCTGGCGCTCGCTGTCGCCGCTTTGATGCTGACGGCGGGCTGCGGCGCCGGCGCCCAGCCGGCGGCCCCTGATGGCGGCGACGGCTCGACCGAGGATCGCGTCACCGCGCAGCTGCGCCCCGGGCCCCAGGACCAGGAGCTGGAGTACACGCTGATCTGCGGCGACCAGCCTGAGGTGCAGGGCGATCACGGCAGCAGGGTCGCGGATCCCGCGCTCGCGTGCGAGGCGCTCTCCGCATCCGCTGATCGGCTCATCCTGCTGACCGCCACGCCAGAACCGGACGAGATCTGCACCGAGATCTACGGCGGCGACCAGCAGGCGACCATCACTGGAACGGTCGAAGGCCAAGCCATCGAGGCGGAGCTCAGCCGTGTCAACGGCTGCCGGATCGCGGACTGGGACGCCTTGCTGCCGCTGCTCGGCCCTGGAGGCGTGTGAGGTTCCTCGCCAGGCATGGGCTTCACGATGATTGGCGGCCGGGCGCAGCTCGCTTCAGCCCAGGGCCTGGCGGACGTCGGCGACGAGGTCATCACGATCCTCGATGCCGACCGACAGTCGGATCAGGTCTGCGGGCACCTCGAGCGGCGATCCGGCGACGGACTGGTGCGTCATCCGCCCCGGATGCTCGACCAACGACTCCACCCCGCCCAGGGATTCCGCCAGGGTGAACACCCGGAACCGAGCGCAGGCCTTGAGCGCCGCCTCCTCATCCCCGACCCGGAACGACACCATTCCCCCGAAGTCGCTCATCTGCCGCGCGGCGATGTCGTGTCCTGGATGCTCGGCAAGCCCCGGATACAGAACCTTGGTGACGGTGGGGTGGCTCGTCAGCGCATCCACCACCGCCCTTGCGTTCTCGCAGTGCGCCCGCATCCTCACAGGCAGCGTCTTGATGCCTCGCAGCACCAGCCAGACGTCCCAGGGCCCTGGCACGGCCCCGACTGCGTTCTGGAGGAAGCCGATTCGCTCAGCCAAAGCGTCGTCGCGGCATACGGCGGCGCCGCCGACGACGTCGCTGTGTCCGCCCAGGTACTTCGTCGTCGAGTGCACGACGATGTCGGCGCCCAGCTCCAGCGGCTGCTGCAGCGCGGGAGTCGCGAACGTGTTGTCCACGACCACCAGCGCGTCCCGCGCGTGGCCCTGCTCGGCCAGGGTCGCGATATCGAACACCGTCATGAGCGGGTTCGTCGGCGTCTCGATCCACACCATGCGGGTGCTAGGGCGCCAAGCCGCCCGCACGGCCCCCGCATCGCCCAGGTCGACGGAATCGAACTCGAGGCCCCACGAGGCATGCACCCGTGAGAACTGGCGGTAGGTCCCGCCGTAGACGTCGTTGGCGATGATGACATGGTCACCGGGCGACAGCAGCCGCACGACGGCGTCGCCGGCCGCGAGGCCGGACGCGAAGGCGAACGCATGCGTCCCCAGCTCAAGCGATGCCAGCGCTGATTCCAGCGCGTCGCGGGTCGGATTCCCGCTCCGGGCGTAGTCCCATCCCTTGTGCGCGCCGACGTCGTCCTGCGCGAACGTCGAGGTCTGGTACACAGGCACCGCGACCGCGCCAGTGCGGGGCTCAGGATCCTGACCGGCGTGAATGGCCCGCGTGGCGAACCCGGCATCGTCCCAGCGGCCGCGATCGCCGCTCATCGCCCCTCCCCGGACATCAGAAAGTCCAAGACGTCGGAGCGAGTGAGCACGCCCACCGGCGCCGGGCCCTCGCACACCACGACCGCCGCAGCCGGACCAGTCAGCAGGCTCATCGCCGCGTCGACCGGGTCACGGGCATCCACCGCCGGCAGCGGCTCCTCCATCACCTCGCCGACCGCGCGGTCCAGCACCTGCGGATCGCGATACACCCGGTCGAGGAGGCCGCGCTCGCGGATGCTGCCGAGTATGTCTTCGCGGTCGTCTGCGGCGGCGCGCTTCACAACCGGCATCTGACTGACGCCGTATTCGTGCAGCGTGGCGATCACGTCACGCACGAGGTCGTCGGGGTGAGCGTGGACGATCGCCGGGACCTCCGTCCGCTTCGCGCGCAGAACTGCTGCGAGCTGCGCTGCCGAACGCGACCGGTCGAGGAAGCCGTTCGCGGCCATCCACTCGTCGTTGTAGATCTTCGACAGGTAGTTCCGTCCGGTGTCGGGCAGCAGGACCACGATCATCGCGTCCGGCCCGAAGTCGGCGGCGACCTGCAGCGCGGCCCACGCCGCCGTGCCCGCAGAGCCCCCGGACAAGATCCCTTCCTCCCGAGTGAGCCGTCTCGCGGTTAGGAACGAGTCGCGGTCGCTGACGCGGACGTAGCGATCCACGACCGACGCGTCGAACGTGTCCGGCATGAAATCCTCGCCGACGCCCTCGACCAGATAGGGGCGGACCTGGTCGCCGGAGTACAGCGAGCCTTCCGGATCCGCGCCCACGATCAGCACGTCAGGGTTGCGCTCCTTGAGGTAGCGCCCTACGCCCGAGATGGTTCCGCCCGTGCCGATCCCGGCGACGAAGACGTCGATCCCGCCGCCGGTCTGGGTCCATAGCTCCGGGCCCGTGCTGCGGTAGTGCGCCTCCGGGTTGGCCGCATTCGCGTACTGGTTGGGCTGAAAGGCGCCCGGGATCTCCTCCGTCAGCCGATCGGCCGTGCGGTAGTAGCTGCGCGGATCATCCGGATCGACTGCGGTCGGGCAGACGACGACCTCTGCGCCGTATGCGCGCAGAAGGTCGATCTTCTCCTGGCTCATCTTGTCGGGCATCACGAACACGCAGCGGTAACCGCGCTGAACCGCGACCAATGCCAGCCCGACTCCGGTGTTGCCGCTGGTGGGCTCCACGATCGTTCCGCCTGGGCGCAGCAGTCCAGACCCTTCAGCAGCCTCGATCATGGCCAGGCCGATGCGGTCCTTGACGCTGCCGCCTGGATTGAGCTGCTCGACCTTCGCCAGCAACGTCGGGGAGACCCCGGCGCTGAAGCGCTCCATCCGCACCAACGGGGTATCGCCCACGAGGTCGACGAGCGAGTCGGCGATCATGGCGCGGCCAGCGTCACCATGGACATGCCGCAAGCTTGCCCTCGCCAGCCGGAGCTAAGCGCGGCGCGCGCCCCAGTCAGTCAGTGACGACGTCGGCAAACTTGCGCTTACCCGAGTCGCGGAACGCGACCTTGCCCTCGGCGAGCGCGAACAGCGTGTCGTCGCCGCCGCGGCCGACATTGCGCCCTGGGTGGATCCGGGTGCCGCGCTGGCGCACGATGATCGTTCCAGCGGTCACGGCCTCGCCGCCGTAGCGCTTCACCCCGAGCATCTTCGGGTTGGAGTCGCGGCCGTTGTTGGACGACCCACCGCCCTTTTTGTGTGCCATCGCGGGAGTCTCCTACTTCGCAGTGATCTCGTCGACCCTGATCCGGGTCAGCAGCTGACGATGGCCGTTCTTGCGGCGGTAGCCGGTCTTGTTCTTGTACTTGAAGACCGTCAGCTTGGGGCCCTTGCGGTCCTCGACGATGCTCGCGGTGACGCTCGCGGACTCGAGAGCCTTCTTGCTGACCTGCACCTTGCCGTCGTCGCCGACGAGCATGATCGGGCGCAGCGCGACAGTCCCGTCGCCGGAGGCGAGCCGCTCTACGTCGAGGGTGTCCCCGACCTTGACCCGGTACTGCTTGCCGCCCGTGGCGATCACGGCGTACATCGTTGTCTCCTCGGTAAGGAAAAAGGAAGGCGCGCCACAGCGCACCGGCGGCAAGTGTAGGTTGATGGGCTTTCTGCGTCAACGCGGCCCCCCCGCGCAACCCATGGATCGCCATGAACTCGATTGACGAATACGAGCTCCGCCCAATCGCCGGCGACGAGTACGAGCGCTGGGTGGCGGCGGCCGAGACCAGCTTCGGCGAACACGTCCGACCAGAGGACCTCGAAGGCTGGAGGTCACTGACCGACCTCGACCGCACCGTCGGGGCCTTCGACGCCGGCCGGATCGTTGCCACCTCGCTCATCGACACCCTCGAGCTCACCGTCCCCGGCGGCGCCGCAGTCCCGATGGCCGGAGTCACCGCAGTCGGGGTCCTGCCCACCCACCGCCGCCGCGGGCTGCTCGGCGCGATGATGCGGCGGATGCTCGAGCAGGCTGTCGAGCGAGCCGAGCCGGTCGCGGGCCTATGGGCGTCGGAGTCGGTCATCTACCAGCGCTTCGGGTTCGGCTGGGCCGCCAGTGGCGCTTCCTACACGCTGGCGCGCCCTCACACGGCCTTCCGCGCGGAGCTGCCCGCATCGTCGGCCGTGCGCATCCTGGACGACGGCGAGACGCTCGACCTTCTGCCGCCGATCTACGAGCGGGCGCGACCGCTGGTCCCAGGGATGCTGAACCGCTCCGAGCCGCGCTGGCACGAGCACTTCGGCCGGGACCCAGAGCATCGACGTGACGGCGCGAGCGGTCGATTCATCGCGGTTTACGAGGACCAGGGCTACGTCAGCTACCGCATCAAGCGAGACTGGCGTGACGGGTCCCCCAACGCCAAGCTCACCGTCGAGGAGATGGTCGCGGTCGCCCCGGACGCGCTCGCCCGGCTGTGGCGCTGGACGCTCGACATCGACTTGGTCGTCGAGGTGCATGCCTTCAACCGCCCGGCGGATGATCCGCTGCCGCTGCTGCTGGCCGACCCCCGCCGCCTGCGGGTTCAGCCGTGGGACACGCTGTGGATCCGCATCCTCGATGTGCCCGCGGCGCTGTCGGCTCGCGCCTATGCGGCGGACGGCGCAGTGGTGCTCGAAGTGAGCGATGACTTCGGGGGCTGGGCGGCAGGGATCTTCCGGCTCGATGCCGCGGGAGGCAGCGGGGCCTGCGAGGCCGCGCCGGAAGCGTCGCCTGACATCTCCCTGGGCGCCGCGGAACTCGCCGCCGCCTACCTCGGAGGTGAGCGCCTGACCCGGCTGGCCCGCGCCGGCCGCGTGATCGAGCGCTCGCCCGGAGCGCTGGCTGCGGCCGACCGCATGTTCGCCAGCGACCCCCTCCCGTGGTGCCCCTGGGTCTTCTGACTGGCTGACTGGCCAAGATCCACCGCGCGCTCCCCATTCTTGCGCATCTGGCGACCCATGCGTCGGCAGATGGTCAAGATCGGGCGGGGGGTGCCGGGGCCGCGAGGCTGCGCCGGCGCGTCGCCTGCAAGGCGGCTGAGCGCTAGACGATCGGCTCGTTGATCACCGCCCCGCGACCCTCACAAGTCTCGCAGCGGGCGGTGAAGCTCTCCTGGAGGCCGTGGCTGACGTTCTTGCGAGTCATCTGCACCAGGCCGAGCTTGGAGATCTCCATCACCCGCGACTTCGTCTTGTCGCGCGCGAGCTCGCGGCGGAATCGCTTCAGCACCTCATCACGATTGGCGGGAACCAGCATGTCGACGAAGTCGATCACGATGATCCCGCCCATGTCGCGAAGCCGCAGCTGACGAGCGATCTCCTCGGCGGCCTCGAGGTTGTTGCGCAGCACCGTCTCCTCGAGGTTGGTCTCGCCGACGAACTTGCCGGTGTTGACGTCGATGACCCACATCGCCTCGGTCTTCTCGATGATCAGGTAGCCGCCTGACGCCAGCCACACCTTCTTCTCCAGGGCGCGGCGGATCTGGTTCGTGACCTCGTAATCATCGAACAGCTTGCCGTCGCCGCTGTGAACGGCGACGCGATCGACGAACTCCGGGCTGACGTCGGACAGGTAGTCGCGCACCTGCTGCGCGAGGTCCTCAGAGTCGACGATCAGCTCGCTGTACTCGGGCCCGAAAACGTCGCGGATGACTCGGATCACCAGATCAGGCTCTTCGTAGATGGGCTCGAGTGCCGCTGCCTTGGCGGCGCGCTCGTTGATCTGGTCCCAGATCCGCTCAAGGCGCGCGACGTCAGCCTCCAGCTGCTCCTTCGTCGCCCCTTCGGCGGCGGTGCGCACGATCAGCCCGTAGCCGTCCGGCTTGATGCTCTTGAGGATCTTGCGCAGGCGCTCGCGCTCCGCGTCGGTGAGCTTGCGGCTGATGCCGAGCATGCCGTCTCCGTGGGCCAGCACGCAGTAGCGTCCGGCGATCGACAGCTGCTGGGTCAACCGCGCGCCCTTCGTTCCCATCGGGTCTTTGGTGACCTGGACCAGGACCGATTGGCCCGGCTTCAGCCTCTCCTCGATGCGCGGCAGCTCACCGTCCAGATCGGCCTCGTCGTAGTTGACCTCGCCCGCGTACAGCACGCCGTTGCGGCCCTTGCCGATGTCGACGAACGCCGCTTCCATCCCGGGCAGCACGTTCTGGACACGGCCCATGTAGATGTTGCCGACGTAGGACGCGTCGCGGGCATCGGTGACGTAGTGCTCGACGAGCGTGCGCTCCTCCAGCACGGCGATCTGGGTGCGCTTGCCGCCCACACTGACCAGCATGCGCCGAGGCGGGCCCTCGGTGATCGCACGCCGCGTCTCCTCGCTGACCCCGCCCTGATGGCGATGAATGCGCCCACTGCCCGTGCCGCTGCTGCGCCCGGATCGCCCAGGCCCGCTGCCGACCCCCCGCCGGGCACGCGTCTGCAGCCGCGTCGGGCCACCGTCGTCCGGCGCCGTCGTGTCCGTCTCGCCGGAGCCGGGGTCTTCCCCCGCGGCTGCGGGGCGCACTGCGGCGGAACGGCCCGCTCCCCGTCCACGACCGCCGCGGCGGCTGCGCCGGCGCCCGGCCGAGCCGCGACCCTGCCCGGTGGACTGCCCATCCTCAGTCGCCTCTTGAGGCGGCGAATCGTCCGAGCTCTGCGGAGCATCGCCCTGGGCGCCGTGGCGCGGCGCATCGGACGTGTCTTGCGAAGGGCTCTTGCGACTTCGCCGGCGGATCACTGGGCGCGCCGACTCACCTTCGCCCTCGGCATCCGGCGTGCGGCGCTGACCGGGAGCCGTCGGCTCGCTGGACGACTCCTTCGCGGTCTCGGCTGAGGGCGTCCGCTGCTCCCCGCCGGCACTCTCGCGCGCCGGCGACTCGGCTTTGGCCCGTCGCCTGCGAACCCGAACGCGCGGCTGCTCGTCGTCGGGGCTGTTGTTGCTCGGGGTCTGGTCGGTCACGTCGTGGCTCTCTCTTTCGGTCTCGGAAGACTCATCGACGGCGCGAGCGGGACGAATTCGCCGCTCAGCGCCTCCAGCAATCCATCGGGCGCCGGCTGGCCCTGCGCGACGCGAAGCGCCAGCGCCGGCCCCGGCAGGTGCAGCGCGAAGCTGTTCAGCGCGAGGTGCACTTCGCTGGGCCGCGGCGGGGGCTCGACGTGGCGCACCATCACTCGAACCGTCTCCTCCCACGCGGCCATGCCGTGCAGCGCGGGCTTGAGGTCGACCTCGACCGTCTCCCCCTTGCGCTCGCGGCCCACGACGAGAACGTCGGCAGCGTTCGCGCTCCGGACGGCAGAGCCCAGCGCGGCGGCCTGGCCTAGCGGGTAGAACAAGTCCCAGCAGACCGCCTGCAGCAATCTTGCCAGCCGAGGCGCGCCATCCCCGGCTTCTGCCGCCGCCAGCACGGCAAGCCCTTCTGGAAACGCCGCGTTCAGCGCTGCGATCGCCGCGTCGAGATCCACCGGCGCGGCGAAGGTGAGCTCTGCGTACTCGCCGGTCGAGGCGAGGCCGAGGGGCAGCGCGTCGGTGAAGCTGACCTTGGGATGCGGCGAGAACCCCTCGCTGTAGGCGATCGGGAGATCAGCCTTGCGCAGCGCCCGCTCCCAAAGGCGGCCGAGGTCGATCGCGGAGACGAACCGGAGCTTGCCGGTCTTGGCGTATCTAACCCGGGCTCGCATAGATCGGTAAGTGCCTGGTCTGGTGCTGCACATCCAGACCAGGGCACACCCCGCAGTCATAGCAGGGGGTCCAGCGGCAATCCTCAAGCTCGGCCGCGCGCGTCACCGCGTCCTGATAGTCCTTCCACAGCCAGCCAGCCTCGAGGCCGGAATCGAGGTGATCCCATGGCAGGGATTCGTCCTCGTCCCGCTCGCGCTGGCAGTACCAGGCGACGTCCACACCGGTCTCGGCGCAGGCGCGCATCCAGGTGGCGTAATCGAAGCACTCGTCCCAGCCGTCCATCCGCGCGCCCAGCTCGAAGGCTCGGAGCACGGCAGCCGCAACACGGCGGTCGCCGCGGGCCAGCAGGCCCTCGACGACGCCCGGCAGCGGGTCGTGGTAGCGCAGGTTGAGGTTGCGATCGCCGGAGACCCGCCGCTTGATGAGACCGAGCTTTCGCTCCAGCTCGCCGGGCAGGTCCTGGGCGCACCATTGGAAGGGCGTGTGCGGCTTGGGGACGAAGCCCCCGACCGACACGGTGACTTTGTTCTTGCGGCCGTACTGGCGGCCGACCTCGACGACCTTGAGGCCCAGCTCGGCGATGCCGAGCACATCCTCGTCGGTCTCCGTCGGCAAGCCGATCATGAAGTAGAGCTTGAGATGCCGCCATCCGTTGGCGAATGCAGTTTCGGCGGTGCGCAGCATGTCCGCCTCACTGACCATCTTGTTGATCACCTTGCGCATGCGCTCGGTTCCCGCTTCCGGAGCGAACGTCAATCCGGTTCGCCGGCCGTTGCGGGTGAGCTCGTCCGCGAGGGTCACGTTGAAAGCATCAACACGAGTCGAGGGCAGCGACAGGCTCGTCGCCGTGCCCTCGTAGGCGTCGGCGAGATCGCCGCACAGCCCTTGGATCTCGGAGTGGTCCGCGGAGCTCAGGCTCAAGAGCCCGACTTCCTCGAATCCGCTGTTCGCCACTCCCTCGGCGACCATCTCCTTGATGGTCTCCTTCGACCGCTCGCGCACCGGCCTGGTGATCATCCCGGCCTGGCAGAAGCGGCACCCGCGGGTGCAACCGCGGAAGATCTCGACCGAGTACCGCTCATGAACGGTCTCAGTCAGCGGAACGATGGCCTTCTTGGGGTACGGCCAGCGATCGAGGTCGCTGACCGTGCGCTTGGGCACGCGGTACGGAAGGTGGGCGCGGCGCGGGAACGTGCCGCGGAGCCGGCCATCCGACGCGTATTCGGGCTCATAGAACGCGGGCACGTACGCGCCCTCGACTCCGGCGATGTGCGCGAGCACCTCCGGACGCCGCCAGCCTGCTTGGCGCCAGGACGCGATGACGGCGTCGATCTCGAGCACGAACTCCTCGCCGTCGCCGGCGCAGACCACATCCACAAAGGGCGCGAGCGGCTCTGGATTGAACGCCGCGTGCCCCCCGATCATGACGAGAGGGTCCTCGTCGGTGCGGTCCGCCGCGAGCAGCGGAACCCTGCCCAGATCCAGGCAGTTCAGCAGGTTGGTGTAGCCGACCTCCGCCGCCAGCGAGAAGGCGACCACGTCGAACGCCCGCATCGGCAGGTGGTTCTCCAGGGAGAAGAACGGGATCTCCTCCCGGCGCATGACGGCCTCCATGTCAGGCCACGGCGCGTAGCCCCGTTCCGCGGCCGTGCGCGGGCGCTCGTTGAGCACTTCGTAAAGGATCTGGACGCCTTGGTTGGGCTGGCCGACCTCGTAGGCATCGGGATAGATCAGCAGCCAGGAGGTGTCGACGTCGGCAAGGTCTTTGACGGTGATGTTGCCCTCGCCGCCCACGTATCGCGCCGGCTTGCGCACCGTCGTGAGAACAGGCTCCAGAAGGGGCCAGACGCTCTCGAAGGTGCGGGCAGTGACAGTGGTCATCTCGGAGGGCTTCAGAACTTTCGTTGACGCGGGCGGCGTCGCCGCCCCACGCAGAGTGTAGCGAACCCTGCGGCCCCTACCCGAAGCGGCGCATGTGCACGTTCTGCAGGAGGCCGACCATGATGAACGAGGCGATCAGGCTGGTCGGGCCGTAGGAGACGAACGGCAGCGGCAGGCCGGTGACCGGCATGATGCCGATCGTCATGCCGACGTTGATGAACAGCTGGAACGCCAGCGTGGCCACGACCCCGCCCGCCACCAGCGTCCCGAACGTGTCGCGCGACAGCGCCGCGATCCTCAGTCCGCGCCACAGCAGGACGGCGAATGCGGCCAGCATCGCAGCCGACCCGAGGAATCCCAGCTCCTCCCCGACCACCGTGAAGATGAAGTCCGTGTGATTCTCCGGCACGTACTCCAGGTGCGTCTGAGATCCTTCGAACAGTCCCTGGCCGGCGATCTGGCCGGCGCCGATCGCGATCTGGGCCTGATGAACGTTGAAGTAGGCGCCCTGCGGGTCGGCCGACTCCGGATTTATGAACGAGGTGAGGCGCTCGACCTGGTACTGATCGAACAGATCCATCTGCAGCGCTCCGACGATGGACAGCACGCCGATAAGGGCCAGCGCGGCCATGTAGCGCACGCGAACCCGTGCCATCAGCAGCACCCCGAAGGCGGTCGCGACGAAGACCATGAACGTGCCGAAGTCGGGCTGGCGCAGGATCAGCAGCATCGGCACCGAGGACAGCGCGAGCGCCTCGACGAGCGCGCGAAACCCCAGCGCTTCCTCGCGCCGCTCATGGAACAGCGCAGCGAGCATGATGATCAGCGCGGGCTTGGCCAGCTCGCTGGGCTGGAAGCTCAGCGGCCCCAGCGACAGCCAGGACTGTGCGCCTTTGATGGTCTCGCCGAGCATCAGCACCGCCCCCAGCAGCAGCAGAGATCCGGCGTAGGCGACCGGTCCCCAGACCCGCAGGAAGCGGTAGTCGAACAGCACCAGCGAGGCCATCACGGCAAGCCCGATCGCCAAGCCCACCGCCTGCTTGCGCATGAAGAACGCCGGGTCGGCGTCTCGGGCGAGCAGCTGCTGGAACGTCGCCGAGTAGATCATCAGCAGGCTGAACGCCGACAGCCCCACGGAGACAAGCAGCAGGGTCCAGTCAATGTGGCGGACCGGGGCGGCTGCCCCGAGCCAGTTGGCCCGCAGCGCCTCGCGCGCCATGCGCCCAGCTTGGTCATCGCCGTAGACGATCTGCGCCATCAGTCGGTCGCCTCCCCGGGGGCGAGCTCGGAATGAGGCAGCCCCAGCAGGGTCTCCAAGATGTGCCGGGCGATCGGCGCTGCAGTCTGGCTGCCGCCGCCCCCCTCCTCGACCATGACAGTCACCACGTAGGGAGTGCCGCCATCCGCGTTGTACGCCGCGAACCACGCGAACGGCTGGCGAGGCTTCATCTCCGCGGTGCCGGTCTTCCCGGCGATCGGCACCGGGAAGTCAGCGAACACGCTGCTGGCCGTCCCGGTTGAGGTGACGCGAATTAGCCCTTGCTCGATGTACTCCAGGTTCGCCGCGCTGACCGGGAGCCGGCTTCGCGCCTCCGGCGCCTGCTCCTGCACCGTTCCATCCGGCTTGACGATCTCGCGCACGAGGTGCGGGCGATGCAGCGTCCCCCCGTTCGCCAGCGCCGCGAAGGCGTTGGCGATCTGCAGCGGGCTGGTCAGCACGTCGCCCTGCCCGATTGACATGTTCACCGCGTCGCCGCCGCGCCACTTCGCACCGTCCTCGCCGCAAAGCTCGGTGAATAGCTCGAACGCGTACGTCCCCGGCTCGGAGCGCTTCGCCTGGTTGCAGCTCAAGTGCCGGTAGCCCTCCCAGAACTCCCGCTTCCAGGCGCGCCCCGGCACTGCCCCGCGGGCTTCGGCAGGTAGATCGATTCCCGTCCGGTCCCCGAATCCCCACCCCGCACTCTGTTGGGACAAGCGCTCATTCGGGAACGTTCCGTCCGGCAGGCCGTCCTTCTCCTGCTCCTCGTCGGTCCACATGAGGCGGGCCAGCTCGTAGAAGACGGTGTCGCACGACTGCTCGAGGGCAGTCGCCAGATCCATCGGCCCCGAGTTCACCAGTTGCCAGTTGTTGTACGTGTTCTCGTTCCAGATCCACGAGCCCGGGCAGTCGATCGCCGTGCCCTGGCCGGCGTAGCCGTTCTCCAGCGCCGCGGCCGCCGACACAACCTTGAAGACCGACCCCGGGGGATACACGGACTGGACGGCGCGGTTGATCAGGGGGAAGTGATTGCCCTCGTCGCGCAGCGACTCCCAGACATCGGTGCGAATCCCACCGACGAAGTCGACCGGGTCATACGTCGGGTGCGACGCCATGGCCAGCACTTCGCCGTTGCGCGCGTCGAGGACGACCGCAGCGCCGGCGGGCGCCTTGAAGGTACCGCCTCGTCCAAGACCAGTCTCCTCATCGGCGATGGTCCGGGCCTTCTCGATCCCGGCGACAAGCGCCTCCTCGACCCCGGCCTGGATTTCAAGATCCAGGGTCAGCGTCAGATCGGCCCCGCGAGTGGGCAGGATCTCGTCGAGCTGCTGCACGACTTCGCCGCGGCGATTGACTTCCACGATCCGCAGGCCGCTTGCTCCGCGCAGCTCAGCCTCGTAGGTCGCCTCAAGACCCGCGCGACCGATCAGATCCCCCCCGCGGTAGTCGGCGTATTCGGCCTGTGCGAGCTCGTCTTCGCTGATCTGGCCGAGGTAGCCGACGATGTGCGCCGCCCGTGTCCCGTGGGCGTAGTCGCGCACGGGGATGGTTTCGAGGTACACCCCGGGAAAGCGCGTCGCTCGGTTCTCATGGATATAGAAGTCGATCGACTGCGGCACGTCGATCGCGATGGGCCGCGGGCGCAGCGGGTCGATCCGTGAATCGTCGAGCCGCTTGTTGATCTCGTCCAACGGGATGCCGAGCAGCTCAGACAGCTCTTGGAGCACTTCATCGCGGCGCTCGCCCATCTCGTTGGGCCGCACCCCCACCACTCTCGCCCACCGGTTCTCCACCAGCGGGCGACCCTGGCGGTCGTAGAGCCAGCCTCGCGGCGCCTCCAGCGTGAGCGAGCGCTGGGAGAGTCCCTGCGCCTGCTCCAGATAGCGCTCGCCCGCCATCACCTGGAGAAACCACAGGCGGGCCAGAAGCAGAATGAACAAGCTGACGACCAGCAATGAGAGGAACGTCAGCCTGAGTCGCGTGCTGTCCGCCTGCTCTGGCGACGTGACTGGCTGCACGGTGCGCACGAGAAGGCAGGCTAGCAGCCTGGCGGCACGCGAGAACGAGAGCACCGTGGACGTTCAGGCACGTCGCGTTCAGGCACGTCGCGCTCTGGCACGTCGCGCTCTGGCACGTCGCGCTCAGACGCGGCGGCTCACAGGGCCCGGCAGCGGCAGCCCTGCGAACCTGCTCGTCAGGGATGCGACCGGACGCAGGACCAGCGGCACGACCGCGGCGCTGTAGAGCCCGACGATCAGCATTCCCTTCAGCAGATCGGCGAACGTGACAGTCCCAACTTCCAGCAGCAGCCCGAGAAGCCCGTGCCCCGCAATCACGATGGCCGCCGCCGCGCCCGCCGCCGCTGCGCGCGACACCATAGTCTCCCCGGCAAGATAGGGTCGGGCGAGTCCGACCACATACCCGACAAGTGCGAGCACCAGGGCGGATTGCCCCAGAAGGAGGCTCCCGCCGGACACCAGATCGGCCAGGAGCCCAGCGGCGAAGCCATACCTGGCGCCCGTTTCAGGCCCGTCGCTCATCGCGAAAGCGATCACAGTCAGCGCCACCAGATCGGGCGCCCAGTCGGCGATCGCGAACGCCGGCAGCATGACAGTGGTGATCAGCAGCGCCGTGAGCGCCACCGCGGCCATCATCGCGACCCGTGCGATCACGTCGATTCCTCGCCCTCAGCCGGGGAGGGCACCGTCAGGTCCGGCCCGGGGATCCGCTCCTCGAGCGGCAGATCTTCGGGGTACACGCGCTGGTCGAGTACCACCTGAACGAACCCGAGGCGGCCGAAGTCGACATACGGGCGCACGGACAGGTACCGGCTCCCCTGATCAGGATCCGTTCCTTCGGCGACTGTCCCGATGGGGACTCCATCGAGGATCGACGTCCCAGCGAACGCATGGGTGACGATCTCCGCGCCGGCAGCGACCTCGGCCTCCTGGTTGATGACCTCGAGCTGGAAGGGCTCGCTCCCACGGCCAGTGAGCCGGCCTTGCTCGCCAGTGTCAGCAACTCGCACCGCATAGCCGGCGTCGGGGCTCGTCAGCAGCTGAACACGCGCATTGCCCGCAGTCACCTCAACCAGCTTCCCCACGAGGCCGTCGCCGTTGACGACCGCCATGCCAGGTAGCAGCCCTTGATCCGCGCCGGCATCGATCAGGACGGACCAGTTGAACGAGCCCGAGGGCTGAGCGATCACCAGCGCTCCCGTCGTGGCGACGCCCAGGCGCGCCTGCATGTCCAGCAGCTCGCGCAGCTCGGCGTTCTCGCGCTCGATGTCAGCCTGCGACACCCGCGCGTCGCGGAGCTCCTGCAGCTCAGTCTCGAGCGCAGCGTTCTCCTCGCGCAGGGTCCGCAGCCCGCCGATCGCGCTGAAGAACCCCCCGACCGGCTGGACGACGCCGGCGAACGCCTCCTGAAGGGGCGCGAATGCCGCCTGGGCCTGGCGCTGCAGCGCCGTGACCGACCCATCCCCGTCGTCTCGGTAGTCCAACGTGAGCAGCGCGAGCGAGGCCAGCACGAGGACGGCCAGAAGACTGCGGCTGCGACGACGCTCGACCATCAAGATCCAAATTCACCGACCGATGCGGAAGACGCCAGCATAAGAGTCGCGCACTGGGGCGCGTTCGCCCGCCTCAGCAGTCGCCGCGCCCGTCGACTAGTGACGCGAGCTGGAGATCAGCACGCGCTTGAGGGCGTCGAACTCCTCGAGGCAGCGACCGGAGCCGATGACCACCGAGTGGAGCGGATTCTCCGCCGCGTGGATCGGCATGCCGGTCTCGTGCTTCAGCCGCTCATCAAGGCCCTGCAGCATCGCGCCTCCGCCGGTGAGCACGATGCCCTTATCCATGATGTCGGCCGCCAGCTCGGGCGGCGTGCGGTCCAAGGTGTTCTTGACCGCGTCGATGATCGAGTTGACCGGCTCCTCGATCGCCTTGCGGATCTCTTCCGCGCTGATGATGATCGTCTTCGGCAGCCCGCTGACCAGGTCGCGGCCGCGGATCTCCGCGTGGTGCTCCTCAGGCATCGGGAAGGCGCTGCCGATCGCGAGTTTGATCTCCTCGGCGGTTCGCTCGCCGAGCATCAGCGAATATTCCTTCTTGACGTAGTTGATGATCGACTCGTCGAGCTCGTCCCCGCCGATGCGGATCGAAGCGCTCGTGACGATGCCGCCGAGGGAGATGACCGCGACTTCCGTGGTGCCGCCGCCGATGTCGACCACCATGTTGCCGGCTGGCTCATGCACCGGCAGACCGGCGCCGATCGCGGCGGCCATCGGCTCCTCGATGATGTAGGCGGCACGGGCGCCGGCCTGGATCGAGGCCTCCTCGACCGCGCGCTGCTCCACCCCGGTGATGCCGCTGGGAACGCAGACGACGACGCGCGGCTTGTTGAGGAACGTGAAGTAGCGGCGGCGGTGCACCTTCTGGATGAAGTACCGCAGCATCTTCTCGGTGACGTCGAAGTCGGCGATGACGCCGTCCTTGAGCGGGCGGATCGCGACGATGTGGCCGGGCGTGCGGCCGATCATGCGCTTCGCTTCGGCTCCGACCGCCAGGATCGCGCCGTTCTTGTTGTTGATCGCGACCACCGACGGCTCGTTCAGCACGATGCCCCGGCCGCGCACATACACCAGCGTGTTCGCCGTCCCCAGATCAACCGCGAGATCGCGGCCGAACATCTGGATGGCGCTGGAGGCGCTCTCGAGCACGAGCACTCCTGAGGGCACGGGCTGGGGTCAGCGTGGATAAGTCAGTCGCTGAGTGTAACTGGGTCAGGACTGGCGTCGCACGCCCGAACCTACACCGATTGGGCGACAGCGCATAGGCCCAGATGGCCGCCGCGGGCGCTTGACGCCCGGAGCGAAAGGGTAGCGCAGGCTGCGCTGACGTCCGATCTGCAGCATCTGAGGGGGGCACCATGGCCCAGTGCGAGACCTGCGGCAACGACTATGACAAGGCGTTCCGCCTGACGACCGCCGACGGCGAAGAGCACATCTTCGACAGCCTTGAATGCGCCGCTTCGGGAGTTGCGCCGACGTGCCCGGTGTGCAGCGTGCGGGTGCTGGGCCATGGCGTCGAGTCGAACGGCGATATCTTCTGCTGCAGCCATTGCGCCCAGCGGGCGGGCGTGGAGGGCCTGCGCGACCGCGTCTGAGGCTAGGCGTTCGATTCCCGATGCTTCGGCGGATCGCCCGCCTCTGCCTCATCCAGCTCCATCTCGCGGCGCTCGACGACCACGTGGTGCTTTTCGGGCTCGAAGATCGCATGCAGCTCGAGCATCGCGTTCGAGGCTGACGAGCTGGAGGCCTTGCGTCGCCGGTAGAACAGCCACCCGCGCGACTCCACCCACAGCAGGAATCGGTCGGCGGCGGCAAGGAGCGCGAGAACGAGCAGCGCCGCGATCACCCATTTCATAGGTTCATGCTACGCCCGGCTCGCTGGAGGCGGCCCTGCTGCTACACCGCGCCGAGCCGGGCGAGGCTGACCCACTGCGGATCTCCGACGACGAGGTGGTCGAGCAGCTCGACGCCGAGCAGCCTGCCCGCCTCGGCCAGGCGCCGGGTGACGCGGCGGTCATCCGAGCTGGGCGTCGGGTCGCCGCTGGGATGGTTGTGCGCGACGAAGACGGCAGACGCGCCGGTGAGCAGAGCAGATCGAAAAATCTCGCGCGGCGCCATGAAGGTGTGGTCAGCCGTTCCCACCGAGATGGTGGCCACGTCCAGGAGGCGGTGCTTGACGTCCAGGCTCACGAGGAGGCAATGCTCCCGGTCGCGCCCGCGCAGGATCGGTGTCACCAGTGCGGCCGCGTCCTCAGGGGTGGCCACCTGCGGGCGCCGATCCGGCGCGCCCGGACGGAACTCGCCGAGCGCGGGCGGTGAGCATGTGGGACAGGACAGCGCGGTCGTCATGTGCGAGCAGCCTGGCAGCCGAAGGCGGCGCAGTCGCCTCGGATCGCCGATGGCTGTGGACGCGGAGGCCGCGCGGCGCGGCCCCTCAGAAATCGGGGAAGAAGATCTTTATCTCCCGCAGGCCGCTCTCGGGCGAGTCTGATCCGTGCACGATGTTCTCGCCGATGACGGCGGCGAAGTCGCCGCGGATGCTTCCCGGGGTGGCCTCGACGGGATTGGTCGCGCCCATCAGGGCGCGCATGGAGGCGACCGCGTCTGGGCCTTCCACGACCATGGCCACGAGCGGCCCACCGGTGATGAACGACACGAGCTCGCCGAAGAACGGGCGCTCGACATGCTCAGCGTAATGCTGCTCGGCGTCGTCCCGGCTGATCGCGCGCAGCTCCAGCCGCGTGATCGACAGCCCTTTGCGCTCGATCCGTGAGATGACCTCGCCGATCAGACCGCGGCGGACGCCGTCGGGCTTGACGAGGATGAGGGTGCGCTCGCTCATAGC
The DNA here is from genome assembly GCA_035513815.1 of Egibacteraceae bacterium. Lineage (GTDB taxonomy): Bacteria > Actinomycetota > Nitriliruptoria > Euzebyales > Egibacteraceae > DATKBU01. The sequence continues at coordinate 1,661 of DATKBU010000116.1, read as the reverse complement.
GTGGGTTTCCTTGGGCCGGATGGTCTGGACGCGGGATGCTAGAGCACCGGCAGGCCCAGCGCGTCGCGCGCGGCGCCGACGGTGTACAGCGAGCCGGTCACGACGACCACGTCCTCCTCGCCCGCCAGGCCGGTGGCCAGCTCGAGCGCAGCGTCGATGTCCTCCGCCGCCTCGACGGTCATCCCGGACGCCCGCAGGGCCTTCTCCAGCCGCTCGGCCGGCGCGGCGCGCGACGTGGGCGGCTCGGTGACGATGACGTGCGACGCGACCGGCAGCAGCTCCTCGACGATGCCCTCGACGGCCTTGTCGCTGAGCACGCCGAGCACCACGATGCGGTTGCGGAACGCGAACTCATCGGCGAGCGCGATCGCGAGCGCGTGAGCGCCGGCTGGATTATGCGCGCCGTCGAGGATCACGGTGCTGGCATCGTGGCGGCGCACGACTTCCAGGCGCCCCGGCGAGCGGACGGCCGCGAATCCTTCGCGGATGACTTCGGAATCCAGCCCGCCCGCGAAGCCGAGGAAGCCCTCCACCGCGGCGAGCGCGCACGCGGCGTTTCGCGACTGATGCTCGCCGTGCAGCGGGACATAGATGTCCTCGACGGTCCCTGTCACGCCGCGGATGGTCAGCAGCTGCCCGCCCACCGCAAGCTCGCGAGACTCGACCGAGAAGTCACTGCCCTCGACGAGCAGCTGCGCATCGGCGCGCTCAGCCGCTCCCGCGATGACCGCCGCGACGTCTGGGTCCTGCTCGGCGCTGATGACCGCCGCCCCCGGCTTGATGATGCCGACTTTCTCGCCGGCGATGGCCTCGGTGGTCAAGCCGAGGATGTCATGGTCCAGGCTCACCGTGGTCAGCACCGCCACGTCCCCGCGCACCAGGTTGGTCGCGTCCCACCGCCCGCCGAGCCCGACCTCGAACACCCCGACGTCAACGGGCGAGTCGGCGAAGTGGACGAAGGCGAGCGCCGTGAGCACCTCGAAGAAGGTCACCAGGTCGGGATAGCGCGCATCGACCTCTGCCAGGTAGGGGTCAAGGTAGTCCAGGCCCGCCACGAGCTCGTCGCGCTCGATCGGCTCCCCCGCGATCCGGATGCGCTCGCGCACATCCTGCAGATGGGGCGAGGTGTACGAGCCAGCCTTGACGCTCAGCGCCGCGAGCAGGCACGCGACCATCTGCGTGACCGTGGTCTTGCCGTTGGTTCCCGTGATCTGGATCGCCGGATAGGACTGATCCGGGCGGCCGAGGAGCTCCGACAGCGTCGTGATGCGGTCAAGGTCCGGCACCATGCGCGTCGGCTGGCGCGCGAACAGCGCCGCGATCGCCCGGCTGTAGTCGTCGTTGGAAACCATCGCGCCAGTGTAGGCAACCGCGCTCGGGCGCCCCTGCGCCATCGGCGCGACGACGATGGCCAGTCGCCTCCTAGGCCAGCGCGTCCCGCTGGTCGGCGAGGCGATCGACGGCCGCGCGCCACTCGGCTGCCTTGTCGCGCTCGGCCCGGACGACCGCCTCGGGCGCCTTGTCGACGAAGCCGGCGTTCGCCAGCTTGCCCTCGGCGCGGGCCAGCTCGGCCTTGGCCTTGTCCAGCTCCCTGGTGAGCCGCTCCCGCTCTTCGTCGAGGTCGAGCAAGCCGGCGAGCGGGACGAACAGGTCCGCGCCGG
>DATKBU010000115.1:0-4474 GCA_035513815.1 Egibacteraceae bacterium | reverse complement strand
ACCTCGGCGCTGGATCCCGAGCTGGTCGGGGAGGTCACGAACGTGATGCGGTCGCTTGCCAAGGAGGGCATGACAATGGTCGTGGTGACCCACGAGATGCAGTTTGCGCGGGAGACTGCTGATCGCGGGCTGTTCATGGACGAGGGCGTGATCGTGGAGGAGGCAAGTGCGGGCGAGCTGTTCACCGCTCCCAAGAACCCTCGGACCGCCCAGTTCCTCCGGCGAGTCCTTGAGTCCTAGCAGCGGGGCAGCGGACGAGATATCGGCAGCGGCGAGGCGGTCCGCGCGGACTGGCCGCTCGATCGGGCTGACGTGACCGTCGACTCCGCCCCCCGCAACAACTCGTCATCGCTGCGGCGCGCGCTGGCGATCCTCGCGTACATCGCCGATGACGGGAGCCGTCCCCACGGCCTGACCCTCGCTGAGCTGGCCGAGGGCGTGGCCATCAGCAAGAGCACGCTTCTGCGCCTGCTCGGCCCACTGTGCGATTCGCGGCTCGTGGAGAAGGACGCGGCGTCGGGCCGCTATCGCCTCGGGGCACAGACCGCCAGGCTGGGGCAGACCTATCTTGAGCGCATCGACGCGCGCGAGATCGCGCATGATGTGCTGATCGACCTCATGGAGTCGTCCGGCGAGAGCGTCCACCTGGTGGTCTTCGACTCGCCTGATGTCGTGTACGTCGACAAGGTCGAGTCTCGCCACCCGGTGCGGATGTACTCACGCGTCGGCAGCCGCCAGCCGGCGTACTGCACCGCGGTCGGCAAGGCCTTCCTGATGCACGCCGACGAGGATGTGCTGGGGGCGGTGATCGACGCCGGCCTGGAGCGGCGGACGGCGAACACGATCACGACCGAGGAATGGCTGCGCTCGACGCTCGCCGAGGGTCGCGAGCGCGGGTTCGCCGTCGACGACGTCGAGAACGAGCCTGAGATCCGCTGCATCGGCGCGCCCATCTTCGACCACCTCGGGGCCGTGAGCTACGCGATCAGCGTCTCCGGGCCGGCGCATCGGGTCACCCCGGAGCGCGTCGACGAGCTGGGGGAGCAGGTGAAGGCGGCTGCCGCCGAGATCTCCCGCCGTCTCGGCGCCCCGTCGGGAGCGTAGGGCTCGCGGTTTCTCGTCAGCCGGCCCCCATGCGGTGATAGGTTCTTCGCAAAGCCCGGGCGAGAGGGCTCGCGGGGAGCGGTGAGATCATCGCGGGAGGGTGGTTCCATGCGCCGTTGGCTGTTGATTCTGGCATTGGCGGGCGCGGTGGCAGGCGCATCGGCCTGCGGAGGCGATCCCGCGGCCATCCCGACGCAGGCGCCGCCTCCCACTGCGCCCATCAGCACACCCGAGCCGGTCACGACGGCGTCCGCGACGCCTGCCCCCACGGCCCCGGTGCTGCACGCCGAGGAGCTGGAGGGCTTCGAGCAGCGCAGCGTGGTCTACGCAAACGTCGAGTTCACCGTGACTGGCGCCCGCCTGACCAATCAGGAGCTCAGCTCGTATTTCGAGGGGGCCGACCCTGTCGTCGAGGAGGGCGCTGTGTACGCCATCCTCGACATCACGGCGAGCAATCTGATGACCAGCAGCCTCGGGGAGCTCAGCGAGGAGCTGTACTCGCTGGGCATCGATGGAGAGTCCTTCGACCCGGATCCGTCGATGAGCTTCCGCTCGGAGGCGTCGCGTCTGCTGCAGCCGACGACGACCGTGGACACGGCGCTTGCGTTCCCGGTGCCCGAGGACGTGGACTTTGGCGCAGCGGTGCTGCTCATCGGCGCTGCGCCTGATCGGGGCGCTCAGCTGCCGCTGACCGGCCCGGTGGATGAGCCTGCGTATCCGATCGAGATCGCGGCTGACGGCTCGGCGCCGGGCATCGGCCCGACGAACGCTGGCGACCTGGTGTTCACGGTGCTCGGGGCAGTGCTGTCCGAGGACCGGCCGCACGAGCACGCCACGTCGCCGACCGGCGACCGCGCAGACGAGGGGGAGCTGTTCCTCGTGGTCACGGTGCGGGCGGAGAAGACGGACGGGCGGGGCCGTGAGCTCCTGTCGGACGCGTTCCGCCTGCTCGTCGACGGGGTCCCCCGCGCGCCGTGGGACGTCGCCGACAGCCCAGAGGGGAGCGTGTCCACGCCGAGCGTCGACTTGGGCGCGGCGGTCGACGCCTACGTGGCGTTCCTCATCCCCGAGGATGCGACAGACCTTGTGCTGCAGGTCGGCGACGTCGAAGCGGATCCCGGGCTCATCCCGCTGGATGTGGCGTCTGCCGGGTAGTCGGCGGGTGGGATGTGGATGCGGCCAGCTGCGCGAGCGACACTGGTTCGGCCACCCCGAGGCGGCGGCCGCTCAGCTCCGCGCGAGTTCGATGTCGTCGCCTCCGAGAACCCTCCCGTTGACCTGGATCTCCACCCGGTGCAGGCCGGGGTAGAGCTGCCGCACAGAGACTTCCCTGAAGGGATGAGCCTTCTCGATCCGGTCCGTCGCGCCTGGGTGCAGCACGCGGTCCGTCAGCTTGAACACCTTCGGCCGCAGGTCGCCACGCGCGCCGACGTGCCAGACGATGTAATCGATCATCGCGCGCACGGGGTCATCGCCGCCGGTGGCCAGCGTGAACGAGATCGAGGCGGATTCGCCGATCTGGATGCGGGTGGGGGAGAGGGTGAAGTCGGCGAGATTGATCGCCGCCGCGGGGTCATAGCCGAGCAGCGCCAACGCGTTCGGATCGCCGGCCTTGATCAGTGTGCGCAGCCCGCGGCGCGCGACCCATTCGGCGTGCTCGCCGCCCTCGGCGAGCCAGCGTCGAGCGGTCGCGATCGCCAGCGCCGGGTGGTCCTTGGCGATGTCGTTGAGATGGTTGGACACGGACCGCCGCACGTACTCGGCGGGATCGTCCCAGAGCGCGTCGAGCAGCTCGATCGCCGGCGCGGGGTCGCGGTGGAGGTCCCCCAGGCGCGAGGACCAGGGCAGCCGGGGCCGCGTGCCCTCGGAGACCAGGCGGCGCACATGCTCATCGGGGTCGTTCGCCCATGCGCGCAGGTGCTCGAACGCGATCTCGGGATAGCGCTCGATGAACGGCCGGACGGCACCTTCGCTGGTCCAGCGCGGGGTCAGGCGGGCCAGCAGCGGCAGCGCGAGGTGCGGATCGTCGATGCCGGCCTCGGCCACGGCGTCGGTGATGGGCCACATCATCCAGCCGTCCAGTCCGGGGGAGCGCAGCGCACGGTCGATGATCTTGACGATGGACGCGAAGTCCGGAGGCAGGGCTCGGCGCAGCGCCACCACCACGTGCGCGACGCGCGCCTTGAGCTCGAGCCGGTCGAGGCCGTCGCTGGCCTGAGCGACGAACTGCTCGACGGGCAATGCCGGCCAGGCACGTCGCAGCTCGTCGGCGAGGGCGCGCACCAGGGCGGGGGAGATCTCATCCTTGAAGTCAGCCACGGCTGTGCCTTCCCGCGGCCAGCCCGACCGCGATGGCCTGCTCGACCAGATCCGCCATGATGTCCGCGCTCGGCGCGTTGGGCGAGGCGACATCGAGATAGCGCACCTGGAGGCCCTGGCCGTACAGGAGCTTATGGGGGTCGTCCAGGCGGGCGCCGCGCTCGAACCCGAGGCGCACGCGGTCGCTCGCGGGGAAGATCGCGCACACGTAGCCGGCGCCAGGGTGGTGGTAGCCCAGCCCGCCCCAGCCGCGGTACACGCGCTCGGCGAACTCCGGGAAGCGCTCGAGCAGCCATGAGCGCAGCCACCGCGCCAGCTCGGCGACGTCCTGCGGCCATTCGCTGAGGAGCCCGAGCGCCTCCGCGTCGGCGTCTCGGCCGCCCCCATCGTCGCGGCGGGCGTCAGCCGGCACTGGCGGGTCCCATCCGGTACACGGGATCGCGGATCTGGGCGATCAGTACCGTCAGCGCGTCCCGGTTGGGGTCGGCGGCCGCGCGCGCCAGCTCGTTCAGCGACTCGCTGCTCATCGCTGCGTAGTATGCGCCAGCTCGCCGATGGCCCGAATCGGCCGTCCAGGCGATCCCGTAGACTCCCGCTTCATTCGCTTGGATGGCCGTGCAGACCTCATCCCATGATTCGATGATTCCCGGGGCAGACAGAGGCTGTCTCCTGATTGCGGACGTCTCGGGTTACACCAGCTACCTCCGCGATACCGAACTCGAGCACGCCCAAGATGTTCTGGCCGATCTCATTGAGACCGTCGTCGACCACCTGCGGCCGGCTCTCCGGATCAGCAAGCTGGAGGGCGACGCCGTTTTCGCGTACGCCCTCGAGTCGGAGATCGAAGGATCGATTCTGCTAGACGTGATCGAGGACACCTATTTCGCCTTCCGATCCCGCCTTCGTGACATTCGCCTGGCGACCACCTGCGATTGCAGCGCCTGCCGGCTCATTCCCAACCTCGGCCTCAAATTCGTCGCGCACCACGGCCGGTTCGTACGCAACCGCGTGGCTGGAAACGAGGAGCTCACCGGGAGCGAGGTGGTGGTGG
>DATKBU010000114.1:0-4028 GCA_035513815.1 Egibacteraceae bacterium | reverse complement strand
CGACGTCCTGGAGGCGCTGGGCATCCCGATCGACCACGGTCCCGAGCAGGCCGCCCGCGCGCTGCAGGCCGACGGCTTCGCTTTTCTCTTCGCACCGGGCTACCACCCAGCGATGCGCCACGCCGGACCGGTCCGCCGTGAGCTCGGCGTGCCGACGTGCTTCAACCTGCTAGGTCCGCTGACCAACCCAGCCGGCGTGCGCCGGCAGGTGATGGGCGTGGCCGACCCGCGCGCGGCCAAGCGCGTCGCGCAGGTGCTCTACGCGCTTGGAGTCGAGCGAGCGCTGGTGGTGCACGGCGACGGCGTGGACGAGCTGCCACTCGACGACTCGGGCGTGGCCTACGACGTCTCTGCCGCCGGTGTGCGTCGGCGGCGAGTCAGCGCGGAGAGACTCGGCCTCCGCCGTGCCTCGCGCGACGAATTGCGCGGTGGCAGCGCGGCGGATAACGCGGCGCTGATCGAGGGCGTCCTCCGTGGAACGGACCGGGGGCCGAGGCGCGACGTCGTGCTGCTCAATGCCGGCGCCGCGCTTCTCGTGGCCGGCCGCGCCCGCACCCTCTCCAACGGAGTAGCGCTGGCCGGACGGGCGCTGGACAGCGGCCAGGCCGCGGGGCTGCTCGATCGCCTTCGCAGCAGCGCCGCTCAGCGGAGCGTGGCATGAGCATCGTGCGGGATATCGCGCAGCGCCGGGCGACGGACATCAGCGAGCAGCTCGACGGCACTTCGCGCCGGGCGATGGCCCGAGCCGCGCGGCTGGCCCCACCGCCACGCGACCTGCTGCAACCTCTCGCGCGGCCGGGACTGCACGTCATCGCTGAGGTCAAGCGCCGCTCCCCCAGCGCAGGCAGCATGGCTCCCGAGGGCAGCGTGGCTAATCAGGCCCGGGCATACGAGCAGGGCGGGGCGGCGGCCATCTCCGTCCTGTGCGAACCCCATTGGTTCGACGGCTCGCTCGACGATTTGCGCGCGGTGCGCCACGCCGTGCGCATCCCGATCCTGGCCAAGGAGTTCGTGGTTGACGCGCGCCAGCTGGCAGTGCTTCGCGGTGCCGGCGCGGACCTCGTCCTGCTGCTGGCCGTGCTGCACAACGCCCGCCCGCTGCGCAGCCTCGTCCGCGAGGCGCGGTCGCTGGGGCTCGAGCCGCTGGTCGAGGCGCACTACGAGCGCGAGCTGGAGCGCGCCCTCTCCAGCGACGCCCGGCTCATCGGCATCAACAACCGCGACCTCCACTCGCTCGAGGTCGACCCTCGGCGCGCGGAACGCCTGCGCCATCTCATCCCAGGAGACCGGCTGGCCGTGGCCGAGTCGGCCATCCGCGATCCATCGGCCGTCGTCCGCCTGCGCGCGCTGGGCTTCGACGCCGCACTCATTGGCGAGGCTCTGATGCGTTCGCCACATCCGGCCGCCGCGGTTGCCTCCTTCGCCGCGGCGGGCCGGCCTCCCTCCGATCCCGCCACGCTCGACCGCCTGGCCGAGGTCAAGATCTGCGGCATCACCGACGAGGACGGCCTGCTGGCGGCCGCCCGCGCAGGGGCGCAGTACGTCGGGCTGAACGTGGTCGCCGGCACTCCCCGTGGACTCGCCACCGAGCGTGCTGCCGCCCTCGCCAGCTACGCGCGAGCGCTGCCCAACTCACCGCTGGTCGTCCTCGTCACGGCCAACGCGGAGCGGCGCGAGCTGGCGCGCCTCGTCGAGAAGGTCGACCCGGACATCGTCCAGCTATCGGGCCACGAGTCGCCCAGCGTCCTAAAGTACCTCGCTCGGCCGGCCTGGAAGGCGCTCCGGCCGGGTTCGGATGCTGCCTTGACCGTTGGCGAGGCCCGCCGCTGGCTCGACCACCCGGGCTGCCAGCGCATCGTGCTGGATGCCCCGCATGCGACGCTGCTGGGAGGGACGGGCCAGCAGGTCGACCGCGAGCTGGCGGCCCAGATCGCCACCCAAGTGCCGGTCATGCTGGCCGGAGGGCTCAAGCCGGCGAATGTCGCCCAGGCGGTGCTCGACGTGCCCTCGCTCGGAGTCGACGTGTCCTCGGGCGTGGAGGTGAAGGGCGCCGTGCCCGTGCGCAAGGACCCGCTGGCCGTCGGCCTCTTCGTCAAGCACGCCCGTGGCGCACGTCTGGACCAGCCGCATGCCGCCGCTCGCCCGCGTCCCGTCGAGCCGGGCCTGCTGGAGGCAGACGCTCGCGGCCGGTGGGGCCCTTCGCGTGACCTGGGCGGCCGCTTCGTGCCCGAGACGCTCATGCCGGCGCTCCTCGAGCTCGAGCAAACGTATGCCCGCCTCCGCCACGACCCCACCTTCTGGGCCGAGCTGCGCGAGCTGTCGATCCACTACGCCGGCCGGCCCACGCCGCTCTACTGCGCCGACCGCCTGGCCGCCTCCATCTCACCGGACCTGCGGCTCTACCTCAAGCGCGAGGACCTCGCCCACACCGGCGCCCACAAGATCAACAACGTGCTCGGACAGGCGCTGCTGACGCGGCGACTCGGCAAGACGCGAGTGATCGCCGAGACCGGCGCCGGCCAGCATGGCGTGGCCACCGCCACCGCCTGCGCGCTGCTCGAGCTGCCCTGCGTGGTCTACATGGGCGCCCGCGACATCGAGCGCCAGCAGCCGAACGTGCTGCGCATGCGGGCGCTGGGCGCCGAGGTGCGGACGGTGCACTCGGGCTCGGCCACGCTCAAGGACGCGATCAACGATGCGATGCGCGACTGGGTGACGAACGTGGCCGACACGCACTACGTCCTCGGCTCGGCGATGGGCCCGCACCCCTATCCCACGATCGTGCGCGACCTCCAGCGGGTGATCGGCGACGAGGCCGCCGCCCAGCTCCGAGAGCTGGAGGGCAGGCTGCCGGATGCGGTGGTCGCCTGCGTCGGCGGGGGATCGAATGCCATCGGGCTGTTCGACCGCTTCATCGGTGAGCCGGCCGTCCGACTCGTCGCGGTGGAGGCCGCTGGCGAGGGGGTGGCCACCGGGCACCATGCCGCGGCGCTCGGCGCGGGCGGGCTGGGCATCATCCACGGCGCGCGCACGCTGCTGCTGCAGGACGCCGACGGGCAGGTCACGGAGGCGCACTCGATCTCTGCCGGGCTCGACTACCCGGGCGTGGGCCCGCAGCTGGCGGCGCTGGCTTTGTCCGGCCGACTTTCACTGGCGACGGCGACCGATGACGAGGCTCTGGCGGCCCTGCGCACGCTGGCGGCCAAGGAGGGCATCCTGCCGGCGCTCGAATCTGCTCACGCGCTGGCTGCGCTGCCGCGGGTGGTCGGGCCTGGGCCGCAGCTGGTGCTGGTCGGTCTGTCCGGGCGGGGCGACAAGGACATGGGCCACCTGGCGGCGGCCGGCGTATGACACGCGAGACGGCCGGCTCACGGCGGGTTCGCGACTCGTTCGAGGCAGCTCGCTCGGAGGGGCGCATCGCGTTCGTGCCCTACGTCGTCGCCGGCTACCCGGACATCGCGACGTCGGAGCGCGTTGCTTTGGCCGCTATCGACGCCGGCGCCGACGTGCTGGAGCTCGGGCTGCCCTACTCGGACCCGCTGGCGGACGGTGCGACGGTGCAACGCGCGAGTGCCGTCGCCCTTGCGGCCGGTGCGACGCTGGACGGCTCGCTTACGCTGCTGGAGCGAGTCTGCGGCGCCCGTCCGGCCACGCCGGTGCTGGTGATGGGCTACGTCAACCAGTTTCTCGGACCCGTCGGCGCCGACGCGATCTCACGCCGCCTGGCCTCGGCCGGTGCCGCCGGCGCGATCGTGCCCGACCTGACGCCCGACGAAGGCGCTCCACTGGAGAAGGCCTTCGAGAAGCACGGGCTGGCGCTCATCTACCTCGTCGCACCCACGACGCCGCAGGACAGAACCGCTTACATCGCCGCGCGCGGCGGCGGTTTCCTCTACTGCGTCTCGCTGACCGGCGTCACCGGCGCCCGCCAGGCGCTGCCCTCGGCTCTGCGCGGGCTGGTGACCCGCGTCAAATCAGTCTCGCCGCTCCCCGTTGCGGTCGGTTTCGGCGTTTCGCGCCCAGCCCAC
>DATKBU010000113.1:0-16443 GCA_035513815.1 Egibacteraceae bacterium | reverse complement strand
CCAAGAAATAGTCAGTTCGTGCTACTCACAGTCGTGATCACACAGAGTAACCTCTAGAACCGTGAGCGCTAAGCGGGCCCGGGGGGCAATCCCGCCCAGCCCTAGTACGCCTACTCTGCCATATCGCGGGCAGGATCGACGTCGAACGGGTACTTCGGGCGGGACCGACACGACTCGTCCCTTTATCGTAGGGGCGGGCGCTCTCTGCGTGCTCTGGATCGGCGCGCTGTGGCTGCAGGCGTCGGCGGGCGCTGGAGCCGCGGAAGGCTCAGTCGGCGGCGTGCTCATGATCGCTGCCAGTGTCGTCGTGGGCCTTGCGGCGGGACTGCTGTGCATGCTGCGCTGGCGAATGTCCGGGGAGACGCGCGTGCTGTGGATCGGCTGCGCGATCGCGCTGTTCGCCGGCGCCACGGTGGGCGTCGCGGGGCTCCTGCCGGCGGCGTCAGGACTTGGGTCAGGCAAGACTGCGCTGCTCAGCTCGCTGCGCGTGGCCAGTCTGATCGTCGTGCTGGTACTGCTGGTCCGAGGACTGACCGCGCCGGTCGTCGATTCGCGTCTACGTCCCCGCACAGTGCTGCCGCCGGCGATCGGCGTGATCGCAGCCCTCACGCTGGCGCTTCAGCTGGTGCTGCCGGACGCCGTCGGCAGCGCCGCCGATCCAAGGAGGCAGGCCTATGTCCTTGGCGCGATCAGCCTCGGTCTGGTGGTTGCCTGGCTGACCATGGCGGCCGCGTACTGGATCGCGGGGGTGCGGGACGACCGGCGCCTGCTGCTGTGGATGTCGCTGACGCTGCTCGCGCTGGCGCTGTGCGAGCTGCTGTGGTTCGCCAGCGCGTCGACGCATCCGCTGTCGCCCGGCGCCCGCGGACTCCTGCAGGCCGGCGCCCTGAGCTTCGCTTTGATCGGCGCGGTGCGCGAGCTGCAATGGGCGTTCGCTGAGCAGAGCGGTCGGCTGCTGGATTCCATGGCAGCGGCGATGACCGTGCAAGAGCAGCTGCGCGCGCGCCAGGAGATGCAGGAGGAGCGGGCGCACGAAGCGCGGAACGCGCTGACTGCCATCGAAGGGGCCACGAAAACGCTCGAGCACTACCACGACATGCTCGACGAAGGCGCCCGGGTGTCACTCGAATCGGCGATCAGCGCCGAGGTCAGCCGCCTGCAGCGGCTCATCGCGCCCGAGGCGGGAGAGCAGGAGCCGGCGCCGTTCGATATCGCACAGACCCTGGCCCCGCTGATCACTGTCGAGCGCCTCGCGGGATCGCGGATCGAGTGCGAGATTCCCGACGGCATCCTGGGGATGGGGCGCCAGGCGGATATCGCCGAGATCGTTCAGAACCTGCTGGTGAACGCACGCCGCTATGCGCCCGAAGCGGCCATCACTGTCACAGTCGAGCGTCAGCGCAGCGATCTCGTCATCGCCGTCGAGGATGACGGGCCGGGGGTGGCCGAGCATCAGCGAGAGGCGATCTTCGCCCGTGGCGCCCGCGGCGAGCAGGCAGTCGGTCGGCCCGGGAGCGGCCTTGGCCTGTTCATCTCCGCGCAGCTCGCGCGCGCTCAGGGCGGCGAGCTGCGGGTGGACGAGCGCGCTGGCGGGGGGGCGTCCTTCAAGCTGCGACTGCCCGCAGCCGAGTCATCAATCAGCGAGAACGTGACCGGCGGCCGGCGGGAGCAGCCGATCAAGAATCGTCACCACTTCAGCGAGGCCGTGAAGCTCGACGGCTTCCTCGCCGGCCGACGTGCGCACCGAGCCCATTCCCACGTTGCCGGGTCCATCGGGCAGACGGATGACGATCTGGGCGCCGAGATTGGCGGGAGGAGCACCTGAGATGACAGCGACTTCGAACGGGCGGCCGCCGCTGGAGGGACCGAGCAGCTCGGGCGCGGCGCACACCACGACGTCCAGATCAGTGCGGTCCAGCACGCGCGAAAGCACGTCGGCCAGCAGACGCGGCAGCACCGCGACGGCGACTCTGGGGCGTGGGCCGGGATCCATCAGCGCATCCAATCCCGCCGCCGATACCCGCGTCATCCCAACAATTGAGGATGCCGCATCGCCTCCCCATGTGCTCATCGTGGAGGATCACGAGCTGCTGGCCCAGAGCCTGAGCTTCGCCCTGCGCGCCGAGGGCTTGGGCGCCGCGCTGGTGATGAGCGACTCCGCGGAGGCGATCCTGGCCGCCCAGCGCGAGCATGAGGCCCAGGTGGTGCTGCTGGACCTTGACCTCGGGGTGTTCGGCAGCAGCGTGCAGCTGATCGAGCCGCTGCGGGCCGGCGGCGCCAACGTTGTGATGCTGACCGGCGCCACCGATCGCATCCGCCTGGCGGAGTGCCTCGAGGCGGGAGCGGTCGGCATCGTCGCCAAGTCCGCGCCGTTCGATGAGCTGGTCATCGCCGTGCGGCGCGCGGTGTCCGAGACGGCGCTGATGTCGGCGCACGAGCGCGCGACGCTGCTCGACGAGCTCCGCCGCCATCGCGCGGCCGAGCGCGCGTCGCATGAGCCGTTCGAGCGGCTGACCGGGCGCGAGGGCGAGATCCTCGACGCCCTGATCGACGGGCGGCAGGCCGAGGCCATCGCACAGGACTCGTTCGTGTCGGTGGCGACGGTGCGCAGCCAGATCCGGTCGGTGCTGATGAAGCTGGGAGTCAACTCCCAGCTGGCGGCGGTGGCGCTGGCGCGGCGGGCCGGGTGGCGCTCCGGGCGCACGAACGATCGCTAGTTGATTCCTCAATATTGAGGATGCTCCTCGTGAGCGGGCGGTGCACTCTTCGTAGCGAAGGGGGGCGCAAAGGTGTTCCCGCGACACAAGGAGAAACACATGCTCCAGCTATTCAAGGGACTGCGGGGCGCTGCTTCCCGCATGACTGACCGCCTGGCCGACGAGCGCGGCGGTGTTGTGGTCGAGTACGGCATCGTCGTCGTCACCATCGCTATCGGCCTCATCGCCGCCGGGGCCGTGTTCGTCGCTGCGGTCCTCGGTTGGTTCGGCAACATCGCCGCACTCTTCCCGCTCTAGATCGTTGTGCTGGGGCGGCCGTCGCCTCCGGCGGCCGGCCGCCCCGCGCGCTCCAAATCGCCGGGACGAGGGGCAGCTATGGGCTTGGATTTGCGGGCGGGGGAGCGTACGCCGTCAGACAGCGGTGCCATGACTGTCGAATTCGGAATCATGTTTCCGGTCCTGATTCTGCTTGTCTCAGGCGCTGTCTTCTTCGGCTTGGCATTGCACACTCAAATCACATTGACCGGCGCCGCACGCGAGGGAGTCCGCGTGTACGCGCTGGGGGGCGGGGATCCCGTGTCGATCACGCAGAACGCAGCGCCGACGCTGGCGGGCGTCGCCGTGACGACCTCCGGCAACTGCAACCCGGCCAGCCCCGGCGATCCCCCGCCTCAGGCATGGGTCAACGCCAGCCATGACCTCAACCTCAACCTGCCGTTCCTCCCCCTCTCAACGGTGACACTCAACGGAAGGGCGGTAATGCGATGCGGCGGATAGACGACGAGCGAGGCGGCATGGCCGTGGCCATCGCGGTGTTCTTCCTCATCCTCCTCCCCGTGCTGGCGCTCGTGCTCGACGCGGGCCTGGTCTACGAGGAGCGCCGAGAGCTTCAGAACGGGGCTGACGCCGCGGTGCTCGCGGTAGCCCACAGCTGCGCCCGCGGCTCGTGCGATCCGGCGCTGGCCGACGAGTACACGACCGCCAACGCCATAACCGACGGCGCGGCCAACGTGCATACGCTCACGGTCGATACCGGCGCCGGTGAAGTTCACTCGATCACCGAGAGCGAAGACCCCGACGGGAATCTCTCGATGTCCCTGCGCTTCGCCCAGCTGTTCGGCATGGACGCGACGACCGTCTACGCCAGAGCGACGGCGCGCTGGGGATCCCTTGCCACGGCGAGCACCATCCCGTGGATCATCTCGTATTGCGATCTCGATAAGGCGCTTGAGGACCAGGGCGGCTATCGCGCCATGCCTCCGTATCCCTCGCCGGGCGAGGTGGGGGCGATAATTACGTTCCACGACACCCAAACTGACGTCGAAGACCTGGAGGAAGATGAGCGGTGCGACCGCCATCCGGGCTTTGATGAAGACGGCGACGAGTTTCTTCCTGGGGGCTTCGGCAAGCTCCAAGTCGACGAGAACTGCAGGGTCACCACGTACACCGAGGGCGGGGAGGTATGGGCTCCGGTCCAGACTGGTGTCTCCGCGCCGCCGTCTCATCGGTGCCTTGCAATCAACACTGTGGTCACGATTCCGATATTCGTCGACTTCCGCATCGTCGCCGGTAGTGACGAATACAGGATAGGCGGCTACGCCGCCTTCTATCTAACCGGCTATCGAATGCCCGGGTATGCGGCAAACCCGCCGTGCGGCGGCTCGGAAACCTGCATCAGCGGGTTCTTCACCCAATCGGCTGTCTCGGATGGTGAATTCGGCGGAGAAGACTTCGGAGTGAGCCTTGTCAAGCTCACGGGCTAGGGGAACACAATGAATCGAAGGGTCATCGGAGCGATCACCGCGGTGCTGCTGGCGGGCCTCGGCACGCTGGTGCTGATCGTGTGGGTGCGCGCCGCGGAGCAGCGGGCGCTTGCGGGCGAGCAGGTCGTCGAGGTCTTCGTGGTCACCCAGGAGATCGCGAAGGGCACGACCAGCCAAGAACTGCAAGACAGGGTCGAGCTCACCCAGGTGCCGGCGAAAGTCAGAGCCGCCGGCAGCGTCGACCGCCTCAGCACGCTTGACGGGAAGGTAGCCGCGGTCGAGCTTCTGCCAGGCGAACAGCTCCTGTCATCGCGATTCACCACCCCTGAGGCGCTCGCCGTGCAGGCGCAGGTCGACATCCCCGAAGGGCTCCTTCAGGTGACGGTGTCCCTGGCGCCCGAGCGCGCTCTGGGCGGCCAGCTCCGGCCGGGCGACACCGTGGGCGTGCTCGGCTCGTTCGAGCCCTTCGACACGCAGATCGCTGAGGGCGAGGAGCCGCCCAAGACTCCAAACAGCACGCATCTCATTCTTCACAAAGTGCTGGTCACCAACATCCAAGGGGGCGGGCAGGGCGGGGCTCCGATGCCGCTGGCCGAGCAGGACGACGATGAAGACGAAGGCGTGCGCGCCGCGCCGGCCAGTGACCTTCTCATCACGCTGGCTGTTGAAGCGCCCGCCGTGGAACGGGTCGTGTTCGCAGCGGAGCATGGGACCGTGTGGCTCGCCCACGAGCCCGCGACCGCCGACGAGGGCGGCACGCAGATCCAGACTCGAGGTACGATATACGAATGAGCCGAATTCTGTTAGTTTCATCTGATTCTGCATTCGAGGAGCGAGTGCGCTCGGCATCCTCGCTGTCCCTGAACGGCGACCTGCGACGCTTCGTCTATGCCGAGGCGCAGCATTGGCCGCACGCGATGCCGGATGCGACGGGGATAGGCGCCTCGCCCGACGTGATCGTGCTCGGGCCTGGCCTGCCTCTCGAGGACGCGCTCAGACTCGCCCGCCGATTCGACAATGAGCGGCCGGAGATCAGCGTCCTACTGGTGGCGCCCCCGTCGCCGGAGGTGCTGGAAGCCGCGCTGCACGCCGGCGTGCGAGATGTCCTGTCGCCCGATGCTTCGCCGGCAGACGCCCACGACGCATTCATCCGCGCGATCCAGACAGCCGCCCGCAGACGCGCGAACCTGACGGCCACCGGCGGAGACGACAGGGCGCTCCATCGCGTCATCACAGTGGTCTCGCCCAAGGGCGGATCCGGCAAGACGACGCTCTGCTCGAACCTGGCGACGGGCCTTGCTGCGCGCGAATCGGGCGGCGTCGCCATCGTCGATCTCGATATTCAATTCGGCGATGTGGCTAGCGCACTCCAACTCACCCCTGAGGCGACTATCGGCGATGCCGCTCGCGCCGGGATCCCGGACGCCACCTCGCTCAAGGCCTATCTCACGCCGCACTCTCCGGGACTGTATGCCTTGTGCGCGCCGGACTCCCCCGTCGAGGAGGAGGACGTCAAGTCCTCGCATATCACGAAGATCGTGGAGCTGCTCGGCTCGATGTTCCAGTACGTCGTGATCGACACCTCGGCGGGGCTGACGGAGCACACGCTGGCCGCCCTGGAGGTCTCAACTGACATCGTCCTGCTGTGCGCGATGGACGTTCCAAGCACGCGAAGCCTGCGCAAAGCCGTCGTCACACTGGATCGGCTGGGCATGACGGAGCAGAGACGGCACTTCGTGCTCAACAGGGCGGATGCCAAGGTGGGGCTGGACCCGGACGACATCGAGGCCACCGTCGGGCTGCCCGTCAACGTGGCGATCGCCAGTTCACGAGCCGTTCCGCTGTCGCTCAACCAAGGAATTCCCCTGATCGTCTCCGACCCGAGATCGTCGGTGGCGAAGCAGTTCCAAGGGCTGGTCAACCGGTTCGCCGAGGCGCCCAGCCGTCGACACGGGCGCGCACGGCTGCGAAGGGGCAACCGATGAAGCTAAGCGACAGGCTCAGGCAGGCGGACGATGGCGAGCAGTCCGCCGACAGCGCGGCGCCGCTGCCCGCTCCTCCGGTCTCAGAGGCGCCGACCACCGGCGACGATCCGTTTGGCCGATTGAAGCAGCGAGCTCAGCGGTCCTTGTTCGCCCGACTCGGGTCGCGGCTTTATGACTCGTCGCTCACCGAGGACCAGCTCGCGACCTTCGTCCGCCAGGAGCTCGGTCAGCTGATCGAGCAGGAGAAGGCGCCGCTCACCTCGGATGAGCGCCAGCGAATGGTGAACGACGTCTGCGAAGACGTCCTCGGCTACGGGCCGCTCCAGCAGTTCCTCGACGATTCGACCGTGACCGAGATCATGGTCAACAACGAGCACGCCATCTACGTCGAGAAGGCCGGCAAGCTGCATCGGACGAACTCGCGCTTCGTGTCTGAGGACCACCTTCGGCGAGTGATCGAGCGCATCGTCGCGCGAGTCGGCAGGCGCATCGATGAATCATCCCCAATGGTCGACGCGAGGCTCCCTGACGGCTCCCGAGTCAATGCGATCGTTCCGCCGCTGTCCGTGGACGGGCCGTCGCTGACGATCAGGAAGTTCTCAAAGGATCCTTACAGCGTCGACGATCTCGTTGGTTTCGGGACATTGACCAAGCAGATGGCAGACCTCCTGTGGGCATGCGTCCACGGAAAGCTCAATGTTCTCATCTCCGGGGGGACCGGAACCGGAAAGACGACGCTGCTGAATGTGCTATCGGCGTTCATCCCCACAGACGAGCGCATCGTGACGATTGAAGACGCAGTCGAGCTCCAGCTGCGGCAGGAGCATGTGATCCGCCTCGAGAGCCGACCGCCCAATATCGAAGGAAAGGGCGAGGTGGCGATCCGTGACCTTGTCCGGAACTCCCTGCGCATGCGCCCCGATCGCATCGTCGTGGGGGAGACCCGCGGTCCCGAGGCGCTGGACATGCTCCAGGCGATGAACACAGGGCACGAGGGGTCGCTGTCGACGCTGCACGCGAACTCTCCCCGCGACGCGATCGCCCGCCTCGAGACCATGGTGCTGATGGCAGGCGTCGATCTCCCCGCTCGGGCGGTTCGGGAGCAGATCGCCTCGGCGCTCGATTTGATCATTCATCTGACCCGGCTCAGGGACGGCAGCCGCAGGATCACACAGATCTCCGAGGTCGTCGGCATGGAGGGCCAAGTCGTCACGCTATCGGACGTCTTCGTTTTCGACTTCTCGGCTGGCCTCGATGAGCACGGACGGTTCCGCGGCGCGCAGCGCCCGACAGGGATCCGCCCGCGCTTCGTCGACAAGCTGAAGGACGTCGGCATCGACATCCCGCCCGCCCTGTTCGGCGCGGGCATCACCGAGGGGGATCTCGCTGCGGCGGGCCGCTCCTGGAGCACCGCATGACAGCGGCGGTCAGGATCGCGCTCATCACCGCCCTGCTGACGGCGGTCATCGCCGCGCCTGCCGCGGCGGCTGAAGAGGCTGCGGACCTTCGGATTCTCGACTCCGATGTCGCGCAGTATCCGCAGATCGATGTGACCCTTGCGCTTCCTGCTGGCACGGGGGCGGAAGTCCCCGCCGACGCCATCGTCGTCCGCGAGGCAGGCGCGTTGCGGCCGGCGACGCTCCGGCATGTGTCCACGGACAGCCTCGAGGTCGTTCTGCTCATCGACACCTCCGGGAGCATGGGGGCCAGCCCCATGGCCGCCGCAAAGGCAGCGGCGATCCAGTTCGTCGGCCAGATGCCGCCGTCGGCGCAGGTCGGAGTGATCGCGTTCAGCACGCAGCCCGCACTCGTGACCGGCCTCACCGACGATCGGGAGGCAACGACTGCAGCGATCGACGGACTCCAGTCTGGCGGTCGGACGGCGCTGTACGACGCGATCTCCCTAGGCAGGCAGCAGTTCTCCGATTCCCCAGGCGTGCAGCGATCTCTGATCGTTCTGTCCGACGGCGGCGATAACGCGAGCGCCGCCGCCCTGGAGGAGATGATCTCGCAGCTGTCCTCCGGCGGAATCCATTTCCACGGGATCGAGCTCCAGACCGCGGAAAGCGACCCTGTGGCCCTGGGACGCCTCGCTGAGGCAGCGACAGGCTCGCTCGTGTCCGCCGAGGATCCTGCGGCGCTGTCGCGTCTGTACGATCAGATCGCGTCCGAGCTGATCAACCAGTACACGGTTCGCTATACGTCGGAGTCGCACGGGCGGACCGAAGTCACGATTGATCTCGACCATGAGGGCGTGGTCGCCCAGGCCCGGGCAACGCTCGATCTGCCGGCCGCCCCTCTCCCCCGGGCCACAACCCCTCCCGCTCCCCTCGTGCTCGATCCGACTCTGAAGATCGTCGCGGTCGACGAGAGCAGCTACCCGGAGGTCGAGGTGCGAATCGTCGCGCCCCGCGGGCTCGAGGCCGTCGACCTTGAGGCTGCGGCGTTCGAACTCGTCGAGTCGGGCCGAGGTGTCGACGTGGAGGTATCGCGGGTGCCGGCCGATCACGCGGACGTGGTGCTGCTCGTCGATACCTCCGGAAGCATGGCCGGAGCGTCGCTGTCCGCCGCGAAAGACGCCGCCACCACGTTCGTTTCCGCTCTGCCCGCCGCTGCCGAGGTCGCATTGGTCTCTTTCGCAGAGGAACCGGTCGTCGTGACCGATTTCACTGCGGACGCTCAGGCGCTGCGAGCCGCGATCGACGGCCTGGAGGCCAGCGGCGAGACCGCACTTTACGACGCCGTTCTCGCGGCTGCGCGGATGCTGGAAGGACGCGGCGAGGCGCCGCGCACTGTCCTGCTCCTGTCCGATGGCGGGGATACCGTGAGCAGCACGACTCAGGATCGCGCCGCGCGCGCGCTCGCGGCAACGAGCGCCGCTGTCTTCCCCGTGCTGTTCCAGACTGAGGAGACGGACGTCGAAGCGCTCCGTGAACTCGCCGGACCGCAGTCGAACCCAGTGGTGCAAGTCGATGACGCGGCCAGCGTCACCACGGCGCTTGAGGAGCTCAGCACCGACCTTGAGAACCAATATGTCCTGCGTTACCGGTCGCTTGCCCACGGAAGCACTGACGTCGGCGTCACATTGGCCATTGAGGGAGCCGAGGCCAAGGGTCGCACCACTGTCGTGCTGCCTCCGGCCCCATGGCTTCTCGCGTTCTTCCAATCTCCCTGGGCTATGGCAACCGGGGCCGCGCTGTTCTACATCGCGCTCACACTCATCGTCCTCGTGATCCTCTCGCCTGGTCCGGTCCGCGTGCGCATGGCGGGCACGGTGTGGGACCCGGCCCCGCGGGGACCGGGTCCCCAGCGTCTGTCCACGCTCGGGGATTGGGCGAAGGCCAGGGTGGATCAGGGTCTGCAGAGATCCGGCCTGGGAGCCTCGCTGAACAGCGCCTTGGAGCGAGCCGGCATCATCCTGCGACCGAGCGAATTCGTCCTGCTCGTCATGGCCGGAGTCGTTGTCATCGTGGCAGTCGTCGCTATGTCGGTCGGGCCGCTGTTCGGCCTCGGGGCGGGAGGACTTGCGCTCCTTGCCTGCCGTTCGGCGGTCAAACTGCTCGGCGAGCGCCGCCGCTCGGCGTTCAACGACCAGCTGAGTGACACCCTCCAGCTGCTCGCTGGGAGCATCAGGACCGGGTATGGACTCCTTCAAGCTGTCCAGTCGGTCGCCAACGAAGCGGACTCGCCGACGTCCGACGAATTCCGGCGAATCATGATCGAGACGCGACTCGGCCGCGATCTCGGCGAGACGCTGGACGCCATGGTGAGGCGCGTGGGGAGCCAGGACTTCGAGTGGGTCGTTCAGGCAATCGAGATCAACCGTGAAGTCGGCGGCGACCTCGCTGAGGTGCTCGAGAGCGTCAGCAAGACCGTTCGGGCACGTGAGGAGATGCGCCGCCAGATCAAGACCCTGAGCGCGGACGGCCGCCTATCCGCGGCCATCCTGCTCGCGCTGCCGTTCATCGTGGTCGGCGCGATCAGTCTCATCAATCCGGGCTACATGAACGAGCTGTTCACGACGTCGGTCGGCCGATTCATGCTCGGGGCCTGCCTTCTGCTCATGACCGTCGGGGGCCTGTGGGTGCGCAGACTCGTCCGAGTCGTCTACTAGGAACTCTGGAGAGGAGCGACAGAGCATGCCGATCACCGTCATCCTGGCAGCTATGTCGGTTGGACTAGCCCTGCCGCTGCTGTGGTGGTCGGTCGTCAGCGGGCGCCGGCCGAAGGAGGCAATCGCCGAGAACCTCCGTCGCGGATTGGTCGGGCAGACGGACTATCGATCGATTGTTCTGTCGACGTCGGCCGGCTCGAGGGCTGTTCGGCCGATGCTGCGCGCACTCGCCCAGACAGCGCGCCGGATTACGCCCATGGGCCTTCTGGATGCGCTCGACAAGCAGATCACGCTAGCCGGCCGACCTGCGCGTTGGCCGCTGGAGCGGGTGCTCGCCGCGAAGCTCATGCTGGCCGTGGGAAGCCTCCTGGTGGGGCTTGTGACGATCTCTTCAAGGCCGGGCATGCTCACGGTCGTCTACGCCATCGCGCTGACAGCAGTGGGGTTCTTCTTTCCCGACGCCGTGCTGGCTCGTCAAGCATCTCTCCGCCAGAAGACCATTCGCCGGGAGCTGGCGGACACCATCGACCAGATCACCGTCTGCGTTGAGGCGGGTCTTGGCTTCGAGTCCGCCATGGCGCGGTCAGCGCGGGCCGGAACGGGGCCACTGGCAGAGGAGTTCCGACGGACGCTCCAAGAGATGCAGATCGGCGCGACGCGAGGGCAGGCACTGCGCCAGATCCTTGAGCGCACGCAGGTCGAGGAGCTCCGGCATATGGTTCTCGCGCTGCTTCAGGCCGAGTCCTACGGTCTCCCGATCGCGGAGGTCCTGCGTGTCCAAGCCGCAGAACTGCGGATCAAGCGCCGTCAGGCGGCCGAGGAGCATGCGATGAAGATTCCAGTGAAGATCGTATTCCCACTGGTGTTCTGCATCCTCCCCACGCTGATGATCGCGATCCTCGGCCCGGCGGGCATCAGGGCGGCGAAGTTCTTCAGCGGCGCCACGATGCCCTAGGCGCTGCGGTGGGCTCTCTCTCGGGAGGCGAGCGTGGACGAGGTCATTGAGCTTGCAGGCGCCCGTGCAGCGCCGCTGCGCGGGCCGCGCACCGTTGCGCAGCTCCTGACCGAGCTTGACGCCGCCGCGAACGCGGGCGCGCGCCCAGACTCCAAGGTCATGGGCACCGGCTTCGACCCGCTCGATCAGGTCATGGAAGGTGGGATTCGCCAGCACGATCTCGTCCTTGTCGCCGGCGCCCCGGGCATCGGCAAGACGGTGGCCGCCCTCCAGTGGGCCAGGAGTATCGCCTTGAGCGGCCACCGCGTCATCTATGCATGCTATGAGCATGAGGAGCCGGTGCTCATCGCGCGACTTCTGGCGCAGGAGCTGAGGACCACGCCGGTGGACAAAGATCCTGATCTCGTCAGGAACGGCCTCCGGGACATAGCTGAATCACGTAGAAGCCTTTCCGAGCTGGCGGCCGCGACGCCGGCCTTCGCAGCGGGTTCCCGGAGCCTGTCAGCTTATGCCGAAAGGCTCTGGCTGGTACGGGCTTCCGGAGGGCGAACGGGCCTCAAGGAACTGGAGCAGATCGCGGTCGAGCATCGCAACGGCCCTATGGTGCTCTTCATCGACTACCTCCAAAAGGTCGCTATCCAGCCTGAGCAAGCTGATGAAGGCGAGAAGGTCTTGCGGATCACTGAGGGGCTCAAGGAACTGGCGCTGAGCAACGACGTCGCGGTGGTTGCAGTCGCGGCGGCTGATCGGACGGGGTTGGAGGCACGGCGGCTGCGCCTCCACCACCTCCGCGGATCCTCCGCGCTGGCGTACGAGAGCGATGTGGTAATCATGCTCAACGACAAGGCGCGGGCGGTCTCCAAGGTTCACCTGGCCTACGACCCCGTGCGAGCGGAGACGTACAAGCACTACGTCGTCTTCACCATCGAGAAGAACCGCAGCGGCCAGGCGGGGATCGACATGGAGTTCCGCAAGGACTTCGCCCATTACCGGTTCGACCCTCGCGGCGGTTACGTCGCCGAGCGCCTGGTGGACGAGCGGCTGTTCGAGGAATAGCGCCACTTCAGCCCGCTGCGTCTTGTCTAGGATTCAGCTCATGCGTCTGGGGGAGGCGGCGGAAGCAGCGGGCCCTAAGGGCACCGGCGGAGCAGCCGCGGCCGGCGCTGTCCGCGCGCTGCATGAGCGGCTGTCCAGCGAGACAGGCCTCGACCTCCCGCTGCGCCTGTGGGACTCGTCCACGCTGGGGCCCGATGAATCGTCATTTCGGGTGGTGCTCACCCACCCCTGGTCGCTGCGGGCGTTGATCCCGCCATCCGACCTGGCGGCCGGCCGTGCTTACGTCGAAGGCGACATCGACATCGAGGGCAGCGTTGAGGCGGCGATCAGCGTCGGGGAGCGCTTGGCGTCCAATGCACTGACCGGCCCCAATTTGGCCGCGCTGGCACCGCTTGCGGCGCGCCTCCCGCGCCCGCCCAAGAGGTCAGCGTCACCCGCGAGGTCTCGGTTTGCCGGGCGCCGGCATTCCCGGCGGCGCGACCGCCAGGCCATCGAGTTCCACTACGACCTGCCCGAGGAGTTCTACGCCGCGTTTCTCGACGAGAACCTCGTCTACTCATGCGCCTACTTCGCGAGCGACGACGAGGATCTGGAGCCGGCGCAGGTCCGCAAGCTCGACCTGGTGTGCCGCAAGCTGCGTCTTCGCCCCGGCATGCACCTGCTCGACATCGGCTGCGGCTGGGGCTCGCTGCTCTTGCATGCCGCCGAGCACTACGGAGTGACCGGCGTTGGAATCACGCTGTCATCCACGCAGTTTGAGGCCGCCCGCAGGCGGATCGCGGACGCCGGACTCGCCGATCGGCTCCAGATCCGGCTCGAGGACTACCGAGATGTCGAAGGCGAGTTCGACGCCATCGCCTCCGTGGGCATGGTGGAGCACGTCGGTCCCGACAACCTGCCGACCTATTTCAACGCTAGTTATCGGCTGCTGCGCCCCGGCGGGCTCTTCTGCAGCCACGGGATCGTTGAGATGGCGATGGACGCCCATCGCCGACTCGGGCGCCGTCAGCGCACGTTCGTCTCGGAGTACGTGTTTCCAGATGGCGAGCTGACGCCAGCGTGGATGGGCGTCCGCGCGATGGAACAAGCCGGCTTCGAGCTGATCGACGTCGAGCAGCTGCGACCGCAGTACGCGCAGACGCTGCGCCACTGGGTCCGCCGGCTCGAGACCAACCACGCCGCCGCGGTCGCCGCCTCCAGCGAGCGCGACTACCGCATCTGGCGCGCCTATATGGCTGGCTCCGCGCACAGCTTCGCAACGGGCTCGCTCGGCGTGGTCCAGCTGCTGGGATGCAAGGCGCCGGGCGGCCGCCATCATCTCCCCCGCGGACGTGCCTGGATGCTGCCCGGGCTGCCCTCCCCCGTAGACGGGGAGTCTCCCGAGCCGATGTAGGCTGCTGCGCGCCGCCGTCGACCCAACAGGAAGCGCCATGCCCGTCAAGATCGTGCCTTCTGCGCTCGCCGCCAACTTCGCCGCGCTCGGCGAGGATTGCGTGGCACTCGAGAAGGCCGGAGCGGATCGTATCCAGTGGGACGTCATGGACGGACAGGCCGTGCCCAACCTCACGTTCGGACCCGATGTCATCGCCGCGTGCCGGCCGCTGGTGGACCTCGGCTTCGAGGCGCATCTGATGTGCCTCCACCCAGAGGAGCTCCTGCCGCGCTACGTCGAGGCGGGCTGCGAGCTGGTGATCGTGCACCCGGAGTACCTGCGCCAGCCTCACGCCACCCTGATGGAGATCCGTAAGCTGGGGGCACGGGCCGGTTTGGCCCTCTCCCCTGCCACGCCGCTGGCTTTCGCCGAGCATGTGCTCGACCTGCTCGACCTGCTGCTGATCATGACCGTGAACCCCGGCTTCGGGGGACAGCGCTATCTGTCCACCATGGAGCCGAAGATCGCCGCCGCGCGGAGGATGATCGACTTCAGCGGCCGCGACATCGAGCTGGAGGTGGACGGCGGGATCGGGCCGGACACCATCGCGGGCGCGGCGAGCGCCGGCGCCGACGTGTTCGTGGCGGGCAGCAGCCTGTGGCGCTACGGCTCCTTCGAGCAGGGCGTGGCGGAACTGCGCGAAAAGGCCGAGGAAGCGAGCCGGTGACAGTGGACCGTGCTGCCGCGGCGCGCTGGCTGGACGGATATGTCGAGGCATGGCGCTCCGCTGACCCCGGCGCGATCGGCGAGCTGTTCAGTGCGGATGCCGCCTACTACCCCGAGCCGTACACGGCACCGCTGGAGGGCCGCGAGGCGATCGTCGCTGCCTGGGTCGGCGAGCAGGATCCGCCGAACTCGTGGGCGGCGCGCTACGAACCAGTCGCCGTCGAGGGCGATGTTGCAGTGGCCACGGGCATCACGCGCTACTTCGATGAGGGTGGCGCGGAGCGAGCGCGGTACCACAACGTCTTCCTCTTGCACTTCGACTCAGCCGGGCGCTGCTCGGAGTACCGCGAATGGTGGATGGCCGAGGATCTGACTTGACGACCGCCGCCGCCAGCGCGCTCGGCAGCGAGCGCAACCCCTCTACAGCACAGCGGTGACCTGGGTGGTGGGCCCGACAGGTTTTGAACCTGTGACCTCTCGCGTGTGAGGCGAGCGCTCTCCCACTGAGCTACGAGCCCGAGCCCGACGGAGGATAGCGCGGGCCGACGTCGTCGGCCACCCGCCGCCTGATCAGCCGCTGCTGACCTGAGCGGTGAGGATGTTCAGCCCTTCGCTGGGCGCTTCGGGCACCAGCCGCGCGTTTGCGGGGAGCTTGCCGACGACGACCCTTCGGACGTCGGGGTAGGTATCCACCGCCGTGAGCAGGTGTCCCTCGGCATCGCTGGGGAACCGGTTCGCCCAGCGGACGGTGCCGTCTTCGGTCTGAAGGTAGACGCCGTACTGAGACATCGGCGGGAGCCCATCCAGCGCGATCCCGATCATCCCCTGATGAAGCCTGACGGCGGCAGTCACTCCCGGCGCGGCGTCATCGATGATCTGCGGCGCGCCGAGCTGCATCACCATGGTCGCCTGCAGCAGCAGCTCGTTCTGGCGCGCCAGGTCGCGGATCCCCGATCGCAGCGTGACGTTCCACGCGCTCAGCGCCAGGAAGATCATCAGGCCGCTCAGCAGGATGATCCACGACGCCCGGCGGCTGCGGACGACCTCGATTGACAGGTCGTCGTCCTCGTCCTCGGACTCCCGCCGCTTGGTTTCCAGCGCCTGCGCCGCGCGCACGCGCCGCTCGTCGCGCTCGGCGTCCGCCAAGTCGTGCGCGATCGCGCGCAGCTCGCCCACCCGCGCGCGGCAGTGAGCGCACCCGAGCAGGTGCGTTCGGAAGGCTCGACCCTCGGACTCGTCCAGGCCCCCGAGGACGTGGGCGACGGCCATCTCTTCGAAGTAGCGGTGGCTTTCCACCTCTGAACCGTCGTCCATGGACGCATGGTACCCATGGGCGCCCCAGGTTGCGCAGCCGGATTTTCCGGCCAACGGCAGCCGAGAGCTGCGACTCAGCTGCTGTGCGAGCCCTCGGCGCCTTCGCGAGCAGCCCGCTCCTCGGACCCGGCATCCCGGTCGCGCGCCGCCGGTTCCTCGACCTCCGGGACTTCGCCCTCATCGAGCTCTGATGCGAGGGCATCGTCGTCGGCGGGCCGAGTCGCCGCCGCGGTGACCTCAGCCGCACTGCCCGCGTCTCCCCATCCGTGGGAGAACTCGGGAGGGGTCCAGGCGTACGGCGTGCGACGCTGCGGCCGGAACAGAGCCACCCAGCTCAGCGCGACCGCGATCGCGGCCAGCGACGTCAGCTGGCTCCCGGTCAGCCCAGCGACCATCTTCTCGGGCCGGATGAAGTCGGAGAGGAATCGGCCCCCTCCGTAC
>DATKBU010000112.1:0-24771 GCA_035513815.1 Egibacteraceae bacterium | reverse complement strand
CGGGCCGCGAGGCGCTGAGCGCTCGCTCCGCCTCGGCCAGGCGCTCGACGAGCTCGGCTGCCCGGTCCCACTCGGCGATGAGGGGATTGGCCAGCAGCGCTTTGCGCGCGGCCACTGGATCTGACGACACCGCGGCGCTCGCCGTCAGCCGCTCATACGCGGTGACGTGCTGGATGAGGCCGAGCATCTCGGGCGGAACAGGATCCTGCGGGAGGGGCGCCGCGCCCTGGGCGCCCACCCGTGCGGGCACCTCGACGACGTCGTCGTCCGCCAGGCCCGCGAGGGTGCCCTGGTTGCGGATGTCAACGACGTGGACGTCGCCGAGGTCGCCGGCAATCGAGGACACCAGACCGGTCGCCGCCTCGCTGTAGTAGGCGCCGCCGCGCTGCTCGAGCAGAGCCGGCTTCTCGTTGAGCGCCGGATCCTTGTACATCTCCAGCAGTCCCCGCTCGATCTCGGCGACCGCTGCGGCTCTCGGCTCCGCGCCGCCCTGCTGGGACTTGAGGATCTGGGCGTGCTGGTAGAAGTAGCGCAAGTAGTACGAAGGGATGGCCCCGAGCTCCTCCAGCAGCTGCAGCGGCAGGCCGATGTGGTCGGCCAGCTCCTGGCCGTGCTCAGCCAGCAGCTGCGGCAGGACATCCTGACCGTCGAGGCGCACCGCCCGCACCCATGTCAGGTGGTTGAGCCCGATCTGGTCGACCAGGACGCGCTGCGGGGAGACCCCGAGCAGCTGCGCGGTGCGCCGCTGGACGTTGATGGCGACGTTGCACAGCCCGATCGCTTGGTGGCCTGCGTCCAGGAGGGCGCGCGTGACGATCCCGACTGGGTTGGTGAAATCGACGATCCACATGCCGGGCGCGGACCGCTCCCGCGCCCGCTCGGCGATCTCCAGCACGACCGGGACCGTGCGCATCGCCTTGGCGAACCCGCCGGCGCCAGTCGTCTCCTGCCCGATGCAGTCGCACGCCAGCGGGACCGTCTCGTCGGACAGCCTCGCCTTCTGCCCGCCGACTCTGATCTGCAGCAGCACGAAGTCGGCGCCTTCCAGCGCCTGATCCAGATCTCCCGTGACGATCAGGGTGCCGGAGAAGTCCTGGCGCGCCAGCATCCGCCCCGCCAGCCCCCCGACGATCTCGCGCCGCTCGGCGTCGATGTCGTGTAGAGCCAGCTCGGAGATGTCCAGCCCCGCCTCGTCGCGAGACAGCCCTGAGACGAGCTCCGGCGTGTACGTCGACCCGCCGCCGACGACCGCGATCTTCATCCTTTGACTCCCGTGAGTGTGACGCCTTCGACGAAGGCCTTCTGCGCCAGGAAGAACAGCACGATCACCGGCGCCATGACCAGCAGAGTCGCGGCCATTGTGATGTTCCACAGCACCTGATGCTGCGAGCGGAACTCCGACAGGCCGATCGACAGCACCCAGCTGTCAGGATTGTTCCCGACGTACAGCAGCGGGAGGAAGTAGTCGTTGAACGCGTAGAGCACCGCGAACAGCGCCACCGCCGCGATCGCAGGCTTGGCCAGCCGCAGCACCACCGTCGTCAGGATGCGCAGCTCGCCGCAGCCATCGACCCGCGCCGCGTCCAGGTACTCCTCCGGGATCGTCAGGAAGAACTGGCGCAGCAGGAAGATCGCGAAGGCGTCTCCGAGCGACACCGGGATGATCAGCGGCCACAGCGTGCCGACGAAGCCGAGCTTCGCCCAGAGCACGTACAGCGGGACCACCGAAACCTGCGGCGGCAGCATGAGCGCGATCAGCACGAGCAGGAAGACCGCGTCGCGGCCCTTCCAGCGCAGCCGCGACAGCGCGTAGGCGACCGGGATGCTGGACACCACGATCCCCAGCGTCGACAGGAACGCGTACTGGGTCGTGTTCCACACCCAGCGCATGATCGGAGCGCGGCGGAAGACATCGAGGAAGTTGTCCCACGCGAAGGGATCCGGCCACAGATTCGGCGACAGCGCCTGATGCGTGCTCATCACGGCAGTGAGCACGACGAACACGAACGGCAGCAGGAACATGAACGCCGCGGCGATCAGGATCGAGTGATTGGCCACGGCCAGCAGGAACCGCCGCCGGCGCACCTCAGGGGGAACCCTGCGGCGCACGAATTCCGTGGCGGCGACGGCCGCCGCCGCTTCTGCTGGAGCGTTGACCGCGCTCACGGCCGGCCCGCCGTGTGCACCCAGCGACGGGAGTTGCGCACGATCAGCAGCGTGAAGCTGAAGGCCGCGACCAGCAAGACCATCGCCATCGCGGCCGCATAGCCCATGTTGAAGTAGCGGAACGCGTTGAAGTACAGCAGGATCGGATAGAACAGCGTCGATCCGAGGGGATACCCGGGCTCGAGGTTGGCGATGGTTCCCGCCTGCGACGCCTGGCCTGCGGCGATGGCGCCGGCGACGAATCCCTGCGTGAAGTACTGAAGGCCCTCGATCACGCCGATGACCACCGCGAACAGGATCACCGGGCTGATCGTCGGGATCGTCACGAAGCGCATCCGCTGAAACGGCCCCGCGCCGTCCAGCTCCGCCGACTCGTACAGATGCGTAGGCACATCAAGGACGGCGGCGAGGAAGATGATCATGATGTTGCCCATCCCCCAGATGGCCAGGAGCACCAGCGCCGGCTTCGACCAGGACGGCGAGTTGAACCACAGCGGTCCCTGAATCCCGAGCTTGCCCAGAATGATGTTGACCGGCCCCGTCGAGGGGTTCATCAGGTACACGAACGCCAGCGTGGCCGCGACCGGAGGCGCCAGCGCCGGGAGGTAGAAGACCGTGCGGAAGAATCCCGCCCCGTGCTTGGCCCGGGCCAGCATCACTGCGACGCCGAACGCGAAGACCACCCGCAGCGGCACGGACACGGCGATGAACCACAGCGTGTTGATCACCGACGGGAAGATCATCTTGTCGGTGGTGAGCATGTACTCGTAGTTGGACAGCCCGATCCACTGCGGCGACGTCAACAGGTTGTAGCGCGTGAACGACAGGTACGCGTTCATGATCAGCGGGAACCACAGGAACACGCAGGACCCGATGATCCACGGGCTCATGAGCAGCAGGACAAGTCCCCGCCGCCGCCACGCGGCCCGACGCTTGGAGCGCTTTCGAGCCGCGGGAGAGTTGGTGGTCGCCGGGGCGGAATCCGCCCCGGCGACCGTGGCCGTGCTCTGCGTCATCCGGCCTGAGCGAGCTGCGCGTCGATCTGGGCGTCCAGATCCGCCAAGCCTGCTTCAAGGTCGCTGACGTTGCCTGCCTGCCATTCGGTCAGGAAGGTGTTCACCAGGTCCATGTACGCGCCGCCGACCTTGGTGATCGGCACGGTCCTGGACTTGGGGTGGTTGAACACGTCGATGAAGGTAGCGAAGTTCTCGTCGTCGGTCAGCTCCGGCGACTCCGCCGAGCTCTTCGTTGACGGAACATTGCGCAGGCCGTTCGACAGCATCGCCAGCGCGTGATCATCGGTGGCCATGTACTGCACCAGCTCCCACCCGAGCTCCGGGTTCGGCGAGTTGTGCGGGATGCCGATGATGGTGCCGTTGATGTAGCCGGCGCCATAGTCGTCGGCGTCAGCGGTGGGCAGGGGCGCAGTGGCGTACTCCACTGCAGCGCCTTCCTCCGCGGCCGCGGCGACGAACGCCACGCGCCATTCGCCGTCGAACATCATCGCCAGGCGCCCATTCGAGAACGCATGCGAACCGGACCACTCGTCCCCGGCGCCGGTGCCGTACTCGACGAGGTTGTCGTAGCCGAAGTGATCGACCAGCTCCTTCTGCCAGGTGAGCACCTCAGCCCACGCGGGGTCGCTGGAGAACGCAGAGCTGCCGTCCTCGTTGACCCACTCGGCCCCGCCCGCGACTGACCACGCGCCGGGCTCGTTCTGGTAGAAGCCGAACAGCGGGTTGAAGCCGAGCACTTCGATCTTGCCGTCGGCGTCAGTCTTGGTCAGCGCCTTGGCGTATTCGGCCAGCTCATCGAAGTTCTTCGGCGGGTCGGTCAAGCCGGCCTCGGCGAACATGTCGGTGTTGTAGTAGAAGCCGCGGGCGTCTGCGAGCATCGGCAGCGCACAGCGAACCCCGTCGTACTGCGTGTAGTACATGGGGGGCTCGGCGAACTGGTCTTCGCTGATGCCATTGGCGTCCATGTACGGCTTGAGGTCAACCCAGCCGCCGTCGCCGCAATACTGGCCGACGTTGGCGGACGTGAAGCTCGACACCACGTCAGGCGCGTCGCCGGCGCGCAGCGCAGCGGTGATCTGGTCGTCGTTGACGCCGCCGACGAGCTCAATGGTGATGTCGTCGCGGCTCGCGTCGTACTCGTCCACGACCTCTTGAATCACGTCGAACTCGCGGTCGGAGAAGCCGACCCAGAAGACAAGGTTCGTGACGTCGCCGCTGTCGTCGTCGCCGGCGTCGTCGCCGGCGTCGTCGCCGGCGTCGTCACCGGCATCGTCACCGGCGTCGTCACCGGCGTCATCCGTAGTGGCGGGGTCGTCCGATGCTGCATCCGGCGTGCTCTCGCTGCCGCTGCAGGCGCTCAGCGCCAAGATCAGCAGCATGAGCAACGCTATCGCCCTCAAGCGCGTCATGTGAACCTCCAGGAAGTTAGGACCTAACACCCTTCCGGCGAGACGCGGAGGGGCTGCCGCAGTTAGTAAACCTTCCGAACTAGCCGGACACTACCCCGGTAGTGAAGCAAGAGTCAAGCATTCAAATCCGGGCGGCGCCCCCCGAGATGAGTTAGGGTGCTTAACACGATGGCTACCATACGCCCGTCATCGGCGATTCCGCCGCTGCTGAAGGACCTGAACGAGCGTCAGGTCTTGGAGACCATACGCTCCAGCGCGCCGATCTCGCGCGCGGAGATATCGCGGCGCGCCGGCATCTCCAAGCCGACCGTCTCAACGGCCCTGCAGAACCTGCTCGAGGCGGGGCTCGTTCGCGAGTCCGAGCACTCACCGACCGGCCCCCGCTATGGAGCGGTGTTCTTCGAGCCGGTCCCCGACGCCGCGCTCGTTCTGGGCATCGATCTGGGCGCCCGGTTCCTGCGCGGGGCGATGTGCGACCTCGACGGGACGATCCGAGCGCGCCAGGACGTGGAGATCGGCGGGCTCGACGCGGACGGCGCCCTCGACGCCATCGCCGAGCTCTGCGAATCCATCATCGAGGCCGCGAACCTTCCGCACGCCAAGATCGACGGGGCTGTGGTCGGTGTGCCCGGCACCGTGGACACCGACACCGGGGCCATCGAGCTGGTCAGCATGCGCGGACTGCAGGGGCGGCGATTCGGCGCCGAGCTCGGCGAGCGCCTCAACCTGCCCGTCGCCATGGAGAACGACATCAATCTGTCCGCAGTCGGCGAGCACTGGGCCGGTGTGGCGCGCGGCATCGACGACTTCGTGTTCCTGTCCGTCGGCACGGGAACCGGGGCGGGCGTGATGCTGCGCGGCGAGCTCCATCGCGGCCGCCACGGCGCCGCCGGCGAGATCGACCTCGTCGCATCCGGCCGCGACGACGACATCGACCCGTCCGCCTCCGCAGTCTCCGCCCTCGCGGAGCGCATGGCCGAGTCGCGCAGCGACACGTCGCTGCGGGCGCCCTTCGAGGTGCGCGAGATCTTCGGCGCGGCGAGGGCGGGCGACGCCGTCGCCCAGGACGTCGTCGACGAGGTGGCGCGGCGCATCGCGCAGCACATCGTCGCGCTGGCAGGCGCGCTGGACGTCACCCCGGTGGTCCTCGGCGGCGGCATCGGCGCGAACGCCGACCTCCTGCTCGCCCCGATACAGCGCCTGCTGGACAAATGGCTGCCCTACCCGCCGCGCGTCGAGGTCTCCAGCCTCGGCGAGGCAGCAGTGCTGACGGGCGCCCTGGCGGTAGGGCTGCGGTCCGCGCTCGACAGCGTCTTCGTGAACCGGGTCCGCGCGAGCGCGCCGTCGGCGCCCGCCTGACGTTTGTCGTAGTCCCCCCGCACGAGGGGAACGGTCGCCGCAAAGCGCGCGGAGAACCCGAACCCGAAGGAGAGACGCATGGCGGCGACAGACGATGCCCGCACGACGATGTCCAGCGTGCTCGTGATCGGCTCTGGCGCTGCCGGCCTGCGCGCCGCCATCGCCGTCCACGAGGCGGGACGCGAGGTGCTGGTCCTGGGCAAGCGGCTCGCCAAGGACGCACACACGGTGCTGGCCTCGGGCGGCATCAACGCGGCCCTGGGCACCGTCGATCCGGAGGACTCGTGGGAGCAGCATTTCGCCGACACACTGCGCGACGGCTACTTCCTCGGGGATCCGCGCACCGTGGAGATCATGGCGCGTGAGGCCCCGGCGGCCATCTCCGAGCTCGTCGAGTGGGGCTGCCCGCTGGCTCGCACTGACGACGGGCGGCTCGATCAGCGCTACTTCGGCGCTCATCGCTACCGGCGGACGTGCTACGCCGGCGACTACACAGGGCGGGCGATCCTGCACACGCTGGCTGACCGCGTCGGCGAGCTGGGCATCCCGATCATGGAGCGCACCTACATCTCGCGCCTTCTGGTCCACGACGGCGACTGCTTCGGCGCGTACGGCTTCGATCTGTCGTCAGGGCAGCGCTGCGTCTTCCTGGCCGACGCGGTGGTGCTCGCGGCTGGCGGGCACACGCGCCTGTGGCGGCGCAGCTCGTCGCGGCGCGATGAGAACACCGGCGACGGCATGGCGCTGGCCCTCCGGGCGGGCTGCCGAGTGGGTGACGCGGAGCTCGTGCAGTTCCACCCGACCGGCATGGTCGCGCCCGAGGAGATGGCCGGCACGCTGGTGACCGAGGCTGTGCGAGGCGAGGGCGGCCGGCTGCTCAACGCCGACGGCGAGCGCTTCATGCGCCGCTATGACCCCGAGCGGATGGAGCTCACCACGCGGGATCGCGTCGCGCTGGCTAGCTACACCGAGATCGCCGAGGGACGAGGGACGCCGAACGGCGGCGTCTGGCTCGACATCTCCCATCGCGACAAGGCCTTCATCCTCGAGCGCCTCCCCCGCATGTACCGCCAGTTCATCGAGTCGCAGATGCTCGACCTGTCAGCCGAGCCGGTCGAGGTGGCGCCGACCGCGCACTACTCGATGGGCGGGGTGGTCGTCGACCCCGAGACGCACGCCACCGACGTCGCGGGGCTGTACGCGGCCGGCGAAGTCGCCACTGGCCTGCACGGCGCCAACCGCCTTGGGGGCAACTCCCTGGTGGAGACGCTGATCTTCGGGCGCCGCGCGGGCCAGGCGGCGGCCGCCCACTCCGAGTCGCTGGAGATGCAGCTGCGCGCGAGAGCGGTCATCGCCGACGCGGCGGGCGAAGTCGATGCGCTGCTGCGTGAGGGCGAGCGCTTCGCTCGCCAGCTTCAGCGCTCGCTGCGCGACGAGATGTGGACCCACTGCGGCGTGGTGCGCGATGCGGACGGGCTCAACACGGCGCTCGAGGCGATCGTCCGGCTGCGCGAGGAGGCCGAGCAGGTCGATGTGCGGCCGTCGTCGGAGGGCTATGACGACCTGGCGCATGCGCTCGACCTGCGCGCGTCGCTGCTGAGCGCCGAGGCCACAGTGCTGGGCGCGCTCGAGCGCCGCGAGACGCGAGGCGCGCACAACCGCGCCGACTTCCCCGATGTCGATGAGTCGCTGCGGGTCAACCTAGTCGCCCGCCTGAGCGACGAGGGCTCGCTGGAGCTGTCGCGCGCGCCGATCCCCGAGGTCCCGGAGCACTTGCGCGAATGGGCTGCGAGCGAAGCCGAGTACAACGTCGAGGGCCGCCTGCTCGAGTAGCACCCCGGCGTCCCGGCAGCCATTCGCCCCACGATCAGTTCGTGCGCTCGCAACAGCATCGTGGCGAGAGGGCACGAACGACGGTTTGCAGCCACAGCCTCGTCGCGGGATGGCCGAAGCCTTCCCGCGTTGGAGCGGCTACTCGTACGCGGAGGCGGCTGCACGACGGGAGAAGGTGTCCAGCGCCACCGCGATGATCAGCACCGACCCTGTGACGACGAATCTGACCGACGAGGACACCCCGAGCAGGTCCAGCCCGTTGCCGACCGAGCCGATGACCAGGCTGCCGAACAGCGCCGACCAGATCGATCCTCGCCCGCCGAACAGGCTCGTCCCCCCGATCACGGCCGCCGCGATCGCACTCAGCATCAGATCTGTGCTCCCGGAGGACTGGTTGACTGCCAGAAGCCGGGAGGCGGCGATGATGCCCCCGGTCACCGCGAGCACCGAGGTCAGGGCGAAGATCGCAAGGCGCACCCGATCCACCCCGATCCCTGCCCGCGCGGCGACATCAGGGTCGCTGCCGATGGCCCGCGCGTGGCGCCCGAATGCGGTGCGCGTCATCAGCCCGTCGAACAGCACGACGAGCACAAGGAACACGACCGCGACGAGGGGCATACCGCGGTCGGCGTTGAAGACGGCCACCAGCGCAGCGCCCACGGCGGCGGCGGCGAGCACCCGGACCGCGAGCCCGGTGGCTGACCCCGCCTCGTGGTCCCCTCGAGCTCGCGACCGCCGCCAGACGACCGCCGCATAGGCCGCGACGGCGACGCAGCCCAGCGCCCATCCGACGCCCGGAGACAGGAACGTGCCGGCCAGCGCCGTCATCGCAGGATCCTGAAGGTTGACGGTTCCCGTCTCGCCGAGCACGAAGAACAGCGCCCCCTGCCACGCCAGAAGTCCCGCGAGCGTCACCACGAACGACGGGAGCCGCAATCCGGTCACCAGCAGCCCATGGGCGCCGCCGACGGCCGCGCCGACGGCCAAGCCCGCAGCGATCGCGGCGGCGGCCGGCCAACCCGCCTTGACGTTCAGCACCGCCACGACGGCGGCGCCGAAGCCGCTGACCGCGCCGACGGACAGGTCGATCTCGCGGATCATCAGCACCAGCACGACGCCGATCGCGATCGTGCCCAGCGCGGTGCTCTGCAGCACAAGATTCGTCAGGTTGATGGCGGACAGAAAGCGCGGATTCAGCGCTTGGAACGTCAGCCAGATCCCGGCGAGCGCCGCCAGGGCGCTCCACTGCCCCAGACCGCCGCGGAGCAGGGCGGTTGCCCCTTTGCTCGCCCCCGCGGTCGGCGTGGCGCCCGAGACGCTCATTGTGAGATCCCCGCGTCCGAGCACGCCGCGCGGAAGCGGCCCGTGCAGATGTCCTCGGCGCTCCACAGCCCGTCAGCGATCACCGTGCCTGCGATTGTGCTGCGCGTGACCACCGCAGGCGAAAGGATGTGCGCCGGCACCTGCGCGCTGCCGTTGAAGACCGTGTCCGTCGCCAGCGACGGCGGGACGGCGCCGTGGAGAGCCAGGGCGATCGCCGCGTCGGCGGCCACCGCCGCCTGGGACCGGATGGCCTTGTACACGGTCATGTGCTGCTCGCCGACGAGGATCCGCTGGATGGCGGCAAGCTCGGCGTCCTGCCCGGTGATCGGGGGCAGCGGGGAGACGCCGCCCGCTTTCATCGCGGCGACCGCGCCGCCGGCGATGCCGTCGTTGGCCGCGTACACCCCGATGACGCGGTCGCGGCCGATCGTCGCCAGCGCTCGCTCCATCTGCTCCTGGGCCTTGTCAGGAGACCAGTCGGGGATGTCGAACTCGGCGCCGATCCGCACGTCGGCCGGATCGAGCACCCGGTGCGCGCCTGTGATCAGCAGTCGCGCGTTGTCGTCGGTGGGCGCGCCATTGAGCATGACGATCACCCCGTCGTCACGGTCATCTGCCGCGATCGCCTCGAGCAGCGCGGCCGCCTGCAGCTCGCCGACCCGCTCGTTGTCGAAGGTCACGTGAAAGTCGACCTCGACGTCGAGGACCATCCGGTCGTAGGTGATCACCGGCACCCCCGCTGCCGCGGCAGCCCGCACGATCACCGCTGAGGACACCGAGTCCACCGGGTCGAGCACCAGCACGTCGGCGCCGTTGGTCAGCGCGGCCTCCGCCTGCGCCTGCTGGCGGGCGCCGTCCTGGTTGGCGTTGCTGTAGATCGTCGTGCACGCCGGGCAGCGCCGGCGAACCCGCTCCTCGAACGCCGGGCGGTCATGCGCCTCATAGCGAGCCGTCTTGCTTTCGGGAAGCAGCAGGGCGATCCGCGGGCCCGGCTCGTCGGCGGTTCCGGCCGCCGGCGCGCACCCGGCGGCGAGGGCGAGCAGCGCAACGACAGCCGCCGCGGCTCGCACGATCATCGGCTGCCGTCCGCGATGACCATCCGGTAGCCGACGCGGGGGACCGTCGCAATCAGCCCGGGGCCGCCCGGATCCTCGAGCTTGGCCCGCAGTCG
The DNA here is from genome assembly GCA_035513815.1 of Egibacteraceae bacterium. Classification (GTDB taxonomy): domain Bacteria; phylum Actinomycetota; class Nitriliruptoria; order Euzebyales; family Egibacteraceae; genus DATKBU01. The sequence goes on along the minus strand of DATKBU010000112.1, from coordinate 14,494 downwards.
CGCGACGTACACGCGCGTGTATTCGGTCTGGGTCTGATAGCCCGGCCCCCACACCGAGCGCAGGAGGCTGGCATGGGACAGCAGCTTCCCGGGGTTGCGAGCGAACTCGCGCAGCAGCGCAAACTCCGTCGGCGTCAGGTGGACGTCTCGGCCGGCCCTGAAGACGCGCTGCGCCTCCAGATCGATCACGACATCTCCCGCCTCGACGATCGTGGGCTCCTCAGCGGTGTGCTGTCCCGGTCGGCTGCGCCGCAGCGTGGCGTTGATACGGGCCAGCAGCTCCTCGATGCCGAAAGGCTTGGTGAGGTAGTCGTCGGCGCCGAGGTTGAGCGCGCGGACCTTGTCGGTCTCGCCTCGCCGGGCTGAGACGACGACGATCCCGACCGAGGACGCCTCGCGGATCTGGCGGCACAGCTCGAACCCGTCCACGCCCGGGAGCATCAGGTCGAGCAGCACCAGGTCGGGCGCTTCGGACTCCAGCGTGCGAAGCACGTTGGCCCCATCGCGGGAGACGACGACGTCGTGGTGTCGCGCGATCAGGTTCGATCGGACGAGGTCGACGATGTTCTGGTCGTCCTCGACCAGCAGGACGCACGTGCGCTCACGCAACGGTTCGCCTCGCCTCGTCGATCAGCTCCCAGTCGGTCGCTGAGGCATCGGGCTCGGTCCCGTCGGGAGGCTCGGTCGGCAGCGTGACGACGAAGCACGTGCCCCGCTCCGATTCAGCCAGCTCGATGGCGCCGCCGTGCGCCTCCACGATGCCCCGCACGATGATCAGGCCCAAGCCATTGCCGCGCGCGCCCTGGGCCCGTGCCGACGGCGTGGAGAACAACCTCGAGGCGAGCGAAGGCGGGATGCCGACGCCGTCGTCGGCGACGCGGACCTCGACGGTCTGCGGAGCCGCTCCACGGCGCATCGTCACCTCGACCGCGCACCCGGGCCCGCTGTGGCGCAGCCCGTTCTCGATCAGGTTGACGAATACCTGCTCGAGCCGATCGTGGTCGGCCCAGATCGGATCGACCTCGTCGTGGAGTCCGACGGTGACGCGCTCCCGATCGGTGACGCATGCGCGCGCCGCGTCCAGCACCAGCCCGAGGTCGCACCAGTGGCGCTGGAGGCGCAGCAGCCCCGACTCGATCGTGGAGGAGTCCAGCAGATCGCCGACGAGGCGCTCCATGCGGGCCGACTCGGCCGCGATCGCTGACAGGAAGCGCTCCGTTGACTCCGCGTCCCAGACCAGGTCGGGCTGCTGCAGCGTCGACGCATAGCCGTGAATCGCCGTCAACGGCGTGCGCAGCTCGTGGCTGAGGCGACCGAGCAGATCGCGCTGGAAGCGCTGCGAGCGCCGGAGCGCATCGGCTTCCTGGCGCGCCTGCTCCAGGGCCTCCCGCTCGAGCGCCAGCCCGAGCGAGCGCGCCGCGTCCTCCAGCAGCTCGATCGCGTCAGCCTCGACGGCATCCGGATCGGCCCATTGGGCCACGAGCGCCGCCGGCCCATCCGGCAGCTGCAGCTGCGCGCCCGCCACCCCTGGGGACATGACGCGCGCCTGAGTGCCTGCGGTCTCCGCCAGAAGCTCACGAATCGCGGAGACCGGCGAGCCCTCCGCCTGCTGAGCCGCTCCGCTCTGCGCGGTCCCGGCGACCCGCTCAAGCCCTGCGTGATCACCTGGCCGCAGGACCGCCACCTCCTCCGCGCCCAGCCCGCGGCACAGCGCCAGCAACGCGATCGACAGCCCGCCCTCGATGCGATCCGGGCCGGCGAGGGACTCCAGCATCGTGCGCAGGGACTCCAGAATCCGGTTGCGCCGGGTCACCTCGGCCAGCAGGCGCTCGCGCTCGATCGCGGAGGCCGCGTGACCGGCGTACAGCGACACCAGCTCGAGGCGATCGGCGCGCGGCGCTCCGAGCGCGGTGTCATAGCCGGAGATGGTTCCAAGAACCCCTCGGCGCCCCATGATCGGCGCCGCCCAAGCGCTGCGGATCTCAGTGCCGGCGGCCGCCCCGCGAAACTGGTCCCAAGCCGGATCGACCCGGACATCCTCAACCAGGGCGACCTCTCCGGTCTGCGCGGCCAGGCCGACGCAACCGCCGCCGGGACCGACCGGCAGCAGGCGGCTGGACTGCAGGAGCGGCTCGGGAAGCCCGACAGCCGCCGACAGCCGCAGCATCTGCCCGTCGGGGCCGTCGGTGTTGAGGTGCACGCACAGCATCTCCTGATGCAGCGCCGCGGCCATGGCCGAGATGATGAGCGGGAGCGAGGCGGACGGCTCCGCGCCGGACAGCTGGTCGACCAGGCTGTGGAGCCGGCGCAGCTGGCGGCGCGCCATCGAGTCGATCTCGATCCCGGAGATCAACGCGACGACATCCTCCGGATGCACCTCCAGCGGCGACACCTGCGCCACGATCTCGCCCTCGCGCATGACCGCGATCCGCGTCGCCAGCCGGAATGCCAGATCGAGGTCGTGCGTGATGACCAGAATGGCCATCCCCTGATCGCGAAGACGGCGGACCAACTCGAACACGGCGCGCGTCTCGCCCACGCCCAGGGAAGCGGTCGGCTCGTCGAGCACCAGGATCTGCACCGGCCCGACCAGCGCCCGGGCGATCGCGACCATCTGGCGCTGCCCGCGGGACAGCGTGGCGGCGGGCTGGCGCAGGTCGGGGATCTCCACCGACAGCTGTGACAGCAGCGCTCGGGCTTCGCCGTCCATCGCCGCCTCGTCGAGCAGGATCTTGCGCCGCTCGCGGCCCAGGAACAGATTCGCGACGACATCGAGGTCCTCGCACAGCCCCAGGTCCTGCCACACGAACCCAACACCTTGGGCGAGCACGTCGGCCGTCGTGCGCCCGAGAGGAGCGCCGTGGACCCGCACCGATCCGTCGTGCTGGGTCAGCCTCGCCACGCAGCGCACCAGCGTGCTCTTCCCCGCGCCGTTCTCCCCCACCAGCGCGACGACCTCGCCCGCCGGAACCTCAAGGTCGACGCCCTTGACCGCCGGCACGGGGCCGAAGCGCTTGGTGATTCCCGACAGCTCCAGCGCGGGGGTGGGCATCCGGCTCCTGGCTCCGATCCTCGTCTAACCCTTGACCGCTCCGGCCATAAGCCCGCGGACGAAGAAGCGCCCGAGCAGCACATACACCGCGAGCGTCGGCAGGGCGGCCAGCAGCGCGCCCGCCATCTGGACGTTCCATTCGACGATCTGGCTCCCCGCCAGGTTATTCAGCGCCACGGTCACCGGCCACGACGCCGGCCGCGTCAGCACGATGGCGAACAGGAATTCGTTCCAGATGTTGGTGAACTGCCAGATCAGCACGACGGCGAAGGCGGGCGCGGACAGCGGCAGGATGACGTGGCGGAATACCGACAGCAGGGTTCCGCCGTCCACCCGCGCCGCCTCCACCAAGTCGCCGGGAACGGTGGCGTAGTAGTTGCGGAAGATCAGCGTGGTGATCGGAAGGCCGTACACGATGTGGACCAGGATCAGACCCGGGATGCCGCCGACGAGGTTGATGCGCTGCATGAACAGCACCAGCGGGATCAGGATGCTCTGGTAGGGGATGAACATCCCGAACAGCAGCAGCGTGAACAGCGTCTCGGATCCCCGGAACTTCCACTTGGACAGCACGTAGCCATTCATTGACCCGAGAACGGCCGATCCCATCGCCGCCGGAATGGTGAGCAGCAGGCTGTTGGCCAGGTTCGGTCGCAGCGCCCGGAAAGCCGCGGCGAAATTGTCGAAGTACAGGCCCGACGGCAGCTGCCACATGGTCGCCTGGTGCGCCTCGGCGAAGCTCTTCAGCCCGGTGATCAGCATCACGTAGATCGGCAGGAAGAAGAACGCCGCCATGGCGGCCAGCACACCCGTCCCGCCCAGGCGCAGCGCCCGGGCCCTCACAGCTCGGCCTCCTGGCGGCGGGCGTAAATCAGGTACGGCACAACCAGCACCGCCACGCTGACCAGCATCATGATGCCGATCGCGGCGCCTCTGGAGTAGTTGTTGGCGTCGAAGGTCGTGTTCCACATATAGATGGACGGCACATCCAGTGCGGTGCTGCGGCCCATCGCGACGATCAGGTCGAAGATCTTCAGCGAGATGTGCCCGAGGATGATCACGGCCGACAGCAGCGCCGGGCGCAGCAGCGGCAGGATCACATGCCGGTACACCTGCCGCTCGCCGGCGCCGTCGACGCGCGCCGCCTCGCGCAGATCGTCGGGGATGGCCCGCAGGCCGGCGAGGAACAGCGCCATGGCGAAGCCGGCCATCTGCCACATCGCGGGGATCCCGACGAAGGCGATGCCCCACGGCGGGGCCGTCGAGTGCCACGAGTTCTGCAGAAAGCCAAGGCCCGCGTGGTCGAGCAGCAGATTCAGCCCGCTGGTGCGGCCGCCGGTCGCCGGGTTCATCAGCCAGCGCCACGCCACCCCCGTGACGATGAACGACACGGCCATCGGAAATAGGAACACGTTGCGGAAGAATCCCTCGGCCGGGAGCTTGCGGTCGATCAGCAGCGCCAGCATCAGCCCGACGACGATGGCCGCGGACAGGAACACCGTGGTGAACACCGCCGTGTTCCGAACGCCGATGTGGAACCGGCGGTCATCGAAGATCAAGTGGGCGTAGTTGCGCAGGCCGACGAAGTTGTAGCTGGGAATCAGCCCTTGCCAGTCGCTGAGCGACACGCGCAACGACCAGGCGATAAAGCCGTACACGAAGATGCCGACGGCGATCAGCGACGGTGCGATCAGCGCGATCGCGACCCAGCGGTCCCTGTTGATCCGCATCCGATGCTCCCCATCGATCGGGACGCCCCGACGCCGCGCGGCCGCCGAGAACAGCGCCACGGGTAGTAACCCACGGCTAGTCACCGCAGAACAAGGGCCGAGGGCCGCCGCGGGTCAGTCCCTGCGGCGGCCCCGGCGGTGCGAATCAGCCGCAGGATCCAGCCGACGAGCACGCATCAGCCAGCGCGCTCTGGAACCCCGCCACGTCGCGGTCGGTGAGGAACAGGCCGAGCGCGGTGTCGATCTCGGTCTTCCAGTTGTCGTTCGCCACGACGCCGTGGGTCAGGCTGCCGGCGACCTCGTCGGTCGACCAGTCGTCCATCGCCGACTGCAGATACTCCCCGTACAGGCTCGCATCGCCGTCGGTGCGGGCCGGGATCGAGCCCTTCACCGGGTTGAACGCGTCCTGGCCCTCCTGCGAGCCGGCCACGGTCAGCCAGGCGATGGCGCCGTCGCGGTTCTTGGCGTCACGCGGCAGCACGAAGCTGTCCGACAGGAACTGGAATACCCCGTCCGAGCCGGGCGTCGGCGCCCAGCCGTAGCCGGTCTGCGGCTCCGCGCCCTGCGCGCGGAAGTAGCCGTCCGCCCAGTCGCCCATGATCGTGAAGGCGGCGTCGCCGTCGATCACCAGCTGCGCTGCGGCGTCCCAGGCGAGGGTCGACGCGTCGCTGTTGGTGTGATCGAGCAGCGCGGCGAACGTCTCGATCGCCTCGGTCACCTCGGCGCCGCTCCAGTCGGTGCTGCCGTCCCATAGGCCGCTGTAGGCCTCGGTCTCCATGGAGCCGAGCAGCACCGTCTCGAACAGATGCATCGATGTCCATTGCTCGCCCATCGCCAGCGGGATGATGCCGGCGCCGTCGAGCGTGTCCGCCGCGGTCGCGAACTCATCCCACGTGGTCGGGACCTCGATCCCGTTCTCGTCCAGGACGGCGGGGTTGTACCAGAGCACGTTGGCCCTGTGGATGTTGACCGGGACGGAGTAGATCTCCCCGTCCTGGGACATCAGCGGGACCAGCGTCTCGGGCATGACATCGAGCCAGCCCTGCTCGTCGTAGAGGAAGTTCAGCGGCTCGAGCAGGTCCGCGGCGACGTAGGTGCCGATCAGCTCCTGTCCGGCGTGGCCCTGCCACGACGACGGCGGGTCGCCCGCCTGAAGACGGCTGGCGAGAACGGCGCGCGCGTTCGTGCCCGCGCCGCCGGCGACGGCCGCGTTGACGAACTCTAGGTCGGGGTACTGCTCGTCGAACACTTCGATCATCGCCTCGAGGCCCTCAGCCTCGCCGCCGGCGGTCCACCAGCTGAACACCTCGACCTCGCCGCCCGCGTCGCCAGTCGCCTCGCCGGTCGGCTCGTCGGTGGACGTCTCCTCGGGCATCGCCTCGGTCTCATCGACGGTGCCCGCGTCGGTCGCGGTCTCATCAGGCGCTGCGGCTTCTTCTCCGCATGCGGCCAGCACGAGCGCCAGAACTGCGAACAGCGCCACAATGCGCAAATGCTTCATGGTCCCTCCCTCGCATGGAAGCGCGGCAACCGCGCCTGGGCGGGGCGGAGGCAGGCGCCTGGCGCCGGTCTCCCACCCCTGTAGGAGGAAAGTACGAACGGCGGCGCAAACGAACCGTGAACATCACGGCGCTGGACGTCAACGATCTGTGAATAGGCGGCTGGGGTCCTCTGTCTCATTGGCGGCGTTTGGCGACCAGGGTCAGCACGTCGTAGCGAGCGACCGACTCGCCGGTCTGTTTGGTGACGTCGGCGTCCCAGCGGACCTCGCCGTAGTCGGCGTCGACGCGGGGGGTGATCTGCTTGGCCGTCAGGGTCACGGTGAGCTCGTCGCCCGGGTAGACCGGCTCGACGAAGCGGAGGTTCTCAAGGCCGTAGTTGGCCAGCACCGGTCCGGGCGCCGGGTCGACGAACAGCCCGGCGGCGAGGGAGACGATGAGGTAGCCGTGGGCGACGATGCCGTCGAAGAACGGGTTGGCGGCGGCCGCCTCGGCGTCGGTGTGGGCGTAGAAGCGGTCGCCGGTGAACTCGGCGAAATGCTCGATGTCGACCAGCGTCACGGTTCTCGGCCCGCCGACGATCGCGTCGCCGATCCGCAGGTCGTCGAGGTGCTTGCGGAACGGGTGCACTCCGGTCGCGGCGCGCGCGGCGCCCGGCGACCAGCGGCCGGTGACGGAGCTCAGCACCTTCGGGCTGGCCTGGACGGCGGTGCGCTGCATGTGGTGCAGCACGCCGCGGATCCCCCCCATCTCCTCGCCGCCGCCCGCTCGTCCCGGGCCGCCGTGGATCAGCATCGGCAGCGGCGATCCGTGGCCGGTCGACTCGCGCGCGCTGTCGGCGTCGAGCACCAGCATCCGCCCGTGCCACGGCGCGGCGCCGAGCACGACGTCGCGCGCGAAGCCCGGGTCGCCGGTGACGACGGAGCCGACGAGGCTTCCCTGCCCGCGCGCGGCCAGCTCGACGGCGCGCTCAGTCGAGTCGTACGGCAGCAGGCAGCTGACCGGTCCGAACGCCTCGACCTCGTGGGGGGCCGCCGCGTCCGGGTCGTCGCAGCGCACCAGCACCGGCGAGATGAACGCGCCGCGCTCTGCGTCGGCGTCGACGACGTCGACACGCTCTGGGTCGCCGAACACGACCCGGCCGGCCTCGGCCAGCGCCTTGAGCGCCCGGCGCACCTCCTCGCGCTGCTCCAGGCTGGCCAGCGCCCCCATCTGCACGTCCGGGCTGGCCGGGTTGCCGACCGTCACGCCGGAGAGCCGGCTGATCGCCGCCTCCGCGACGTCGCCGAGCAGGCCGGCCGGGACGATGGCGCGGCGGATCGCGGTGCACTTCTGGCCCGCTTTCACGGTCATCTCGGTCACCAGCTGCTCGACGAACAGGTCGAACTCCGCCGCGCCCGGGCCCGCATCAGGCCCCAGGATCGAGCAGTTCAGCGAATCGGCCTCGGCGTTGAACCGCACCGAGCGGGCCGCCACGACCGGATGGGTCCGCAGCCGCTGCGCGGTCGACGCCGAGCCGGTGAACGCCACCCCGTCCTGCTCCGTGAGGTGATCGAGCAGATCCCCCGCGCCGCCGCAGACCAGCTGCACCGAGCCCTCCGGCAGCAGATCCGCCTCGACGATCAGCTCCACCAGCCGAGCGGTGATGTAGGCGGTCTGGCTCGCGGGCTTGATCAGGCTCGGCACCCCAGCCACGAACGCAGGCGCCAGCTTCTCCAGCGGCCCCCACACAGGGAAGTTGAACGCGTTGATCTGCACCGCGACGCCGCGAAGGGGCGTGCAGATGTGCTGGCCCACGAAGGTCCCGCCCTTGCCGAGCGGCTCGACCGGTCCCTCGACGTAGGTGTTGCCGTCCGGCAGCTCGCGGCGGGCCTTGCTCGAATAGCTGAACAGCGCGCCGATCCCGCCATCCACGTCGAACTTCGAGTCGCCGCGGGTCGCGCCGGAGCGAGCGGACAGCTCATACAGCTCCTCGCGGTGCTCGCGCAGCCGCAGCGCCAGCGCCTTGAGCAGCGCCCCGCGCTGGTGAAACCCCAGCTCGCGCAGCGCCGGCCCGCCCACGCGGCGGCCATAATCCAGCGCCGACGCCATATCGATCCCAGCCGACGACACCCGCGCGACCTCCACCCCCGTCACCGCATCCAGCAGCGGCGCCCCCTCGCCATCCGGGGACCGCCACCCCCCACCGACATAGCTGCGCAGCGTTTCGCCCATGAGACCTCTCCCTTCGCGCCTGGGCCGTCCGGCGCTCCGCCGCGGCGAGGCGCTGCCGCGATCATTCCCGCGATTCGAAGACCTAGCGATCTCTGTCGGAGCGCGCTCGTTCAGCCGTTCGGCGGAAAACGCCGCGTGAAGAACTCGCCGGCCAGGCGCGCGACCTCTTCAAGGGCGCCTGGCTCCTCAAACAGGTGCCCGGCGCCAGGCACGATCTGAAGATCGACCTCGCCGGGGAGCCTCGCGGCAGCCTGGCGGTTGAGCTCGAGCACCTGGGCGTCCGCGCCTCCGACGATGAGCAGCACCGGGGAGTTCACGCGCTCCAGCGAGTCGCCCGCCAGGTCAGGGCGGCCGCCGCGCGAGACGATGGGCCCGACCTGATCGGGGATTCGCGCCGCCGCCACAAGCGCCGCGGCCGCGCCGGTGCTCGCGCCGAAGTAGCCGACGCGCAGCCCTCGCGTCGCCGCCTGCGCGACCAGCCACTCAGTGGCGGCGACTAGGCGCTCGGCAAGCAGGGCGATGTCGAAGCGCAGCTCGCGGGTCTGCAGATCGACCTCGTCCTCGGCCGAGGTGAGCAAGTCGAACAGCAGCGTCGCCAGGCCCGCCTCGTTCAGGGCCGCAGCGACCTGGCGATTGCGCGGGCTCCGCCGGCTGGACCCGCTCCCGTGAGCGAACACGACGATGCCCGACGCTGCATCGGGCACCGTGAGGTCCCCCTCGAGCTGCGCCGCCGCGGCGGGGATCCTCACCGGTGTCTCATTCATTCAGCCCTCGATCGCGCTCCGCGCTCCGTCTGGGGGCGCTGCGCGCACGCCGAAGTCGCCGGTGTTGAAGTCCCGCAGTCCGGGCGATCCGTAAACCTCGCGCGGCGACCTTGGCGACGTGGACTCCCCTCACAGGGGTTGGGCGCGGCCAGCGTCCCGGAGGAAGGCGAGCACCGCCGCAACCCGGCGGTGGGTCTGGGGCTCCTCGCTCAAGCCCAGCTTGGCGAAGATCGAGGTCGCGTACTTCTCAATCGATGACTCCGACAGGTGCAGCCGCTCGGCGATGGCCACGTTCGTGCGCCCTTCGGCCATGCGCTGCAGCACATCGCGCTCTCGTTCAGTGAGCGCCGCCAGCGGCGAGCGCTCCCGCTGGGCGTTGCGTGCCACCAGCGCGTCCACCACGTCGGGATCCACGACCGACCCGCCCTGGGCGACCTCCCGCACGGCGCGCACGAGCTGATCCGGATCGCCGACCCGCTCCTTGAGCAGATAGGCGAGCCCGGCAGTGCCGTTGCGCAGCAGCTCGAACGCATAGGTGGCGTCGGCGTACTGGGACAGCACGACCACGCCGATGTCGGGGTGGGACGCGCGGATCCTGTGGGCCGCGTCGATTCCCTCCGTATGGTGGGTGGGCGGCATTCGGATGTCGGTGACGATCACGTCGGGGCGCAGCCTCTCGACAAGCTCCTCGAGCTCGTCGGGAGCGCCCGCCGCGCCGACGACCTCGACCTGGCCGCTGTCCTCGAGCGCGCGCTGGATGCCCTCGCGCACCAGAAAGTGGTCCTCGGCGATCGCCACGCGCAGCGGCGCGGCGGCGTCAGCGTCCGCCCGCGGCTTGCGGTCAGCCACTGGGCACCTGCAGCTGGGCGCTCACGGTCGTCCCGTCGCCAGGCTCGCTGACGATGTCCAGACGGCCTCCCAGGGCCGCGAGCCGCTCCGCGAGGTTTGCCAGCCCGCTGCCGTCGCCCGCCGCGGACGGATCGAACCCGACGCCGTCGTCGCGCACCTCGATCCGCAGTGCGCCGTTCGTGCGGGCGAGCGTGACGTCCGCGCGCGCCGCGCCGGCGTGCTTGCTCACGTTGGCGAGCGCCTCGGCAACGGTGAAGTAGCCCGCCCCCTCGATCTCCTCGGCGAACCGCAGTCCTCGAAGCGCGGGATCGGCGCGAACCGACACCGGCAGCGCGCTGCGCGAGGCCAGCGCCTCCACCGCCTCCAGGAGCCCGCGGTCGCCGAGCAGACTCGGATGGATGCCGTGGGCGAGTTCGCGCAGCTCGCCGAGGACGCGCCGCAGTCCGTCCTGCAGCTCGGCCAGCGTTTCTTCCCCGGCGGCCGGGTCTCGCTTCAGCTGAGCGCGGGCGTGCGCGGTCTGCCCGATGAGCGCGACAAGATCCTGCTGGACGCCGTCGTGGATGTTGCGCTCGATGCGTCGCCGCTCGGCCTCCTGCGCGCGGATCAGCCGCACCCGAGACCCCTCCAGCTCCGCGGTGAGGCGGACGTTTCGGACCGCGAGCGCGGCCTGGCGCGCGAGCGTGGACACCACAGCTTCGTCGTCCGGCGTGAGCGCGCCGGTCAGCTTCGGGCCGCATTCCACAACGCCCAGGCGCTCCTCGCCGAGCATGATCGGAACGGCGAGCGCTGGCTCGTCGTCGCCGACCGGCGGCGCCGGCTCAAGCCGCACGCGCACCCACCGCAGCCCTAATCCCTCCTGCAGCGTGTCAGCCATGCGCGGCAGCAGGCGCTCCATTTCGACGGTCTCCTCCAGCGCGGCGCCCAGTCGGGAGATCAGCCGCGCAGGGTCGGCGCGCGCGCCGAACACCCAGCGGTCCGCGAGCCGCTCCAGTCGCTGACGGGCCGGCTGGAAGACCACCGCCGCCGCGACCGTGAGCGCGATCGCCAGTCCCAGCGGGAAGCGCCGGCCCGCGGCGACACCCAGGCTGGCTGCTGCGGCGACGTACACCACGGCGATCAGCGACCACAGCAGGCCGTACACCAGCGACTTGCGGATCACCTGGTCGACGTCGAGCAGGTCGGGCCGCAGCAGCGCGATGGCGATCGCGAGGGGCAGCGAGGCGATCGTGAGGATCCACAGGGCGCCGAGCGTGATCTCCGCGGTGGCGTTGGGCGCGCCGTCGGGGAACAGCCGCCATGCCGCGAGGTCGATCGCGGCGACCGCAGCGGCGAACAGCGCCGGAAGGAGGAGCCAGCGGATCCTGCGTCGCGCGTCGGTGTGCGAGCGTCGATACCGCAGCACGAGCAGCGCCACGCCGAGGATGAACGCGCCCTGCAGCGCCGCGATGCCTCCTGCTGCGACCGCGCCCGCCGGGGACAGCGCGGAGACGTGGAAGGGGTTGGGCACGTCAGGCAGCTGGTGGTAGTCCGGCATCAGCAGCGTCGGGCTGCCGACAAGAACGATCGGGGGCAGCGCCAGCAGCCACCACAGGCTCTTGAGCACGCGGCGCTCGTAGGGGCGCTGCGCCTGCCCGTCGGGGAACAGGCCGAGCAGGTGCGAGATCGCGATGCCCGTGACAGCGGTCGCGACCTGATAGGCCAGCACCACCATTGCCAGAAGCCGGGGATCAACGGTCAACCCCAGCCGCAGCACGGCGCCGTCGAGGAACTGCACGATCGCCACGAGCCCGGCCGACACCGCGAACCACCAGGCCACCGCGTGCTGGGGCTGCCGGCGCCACACGAACACGGCGGCGCCGACGAAGATGGCCGTGCCCGCGATCCACGGCAGCGCCTTGGCGGCACCGCCGCCCGCAAGGACGACCGGCACCGTGACGGCGATCGCGATGACGCCCGCGGCGAGCAGCAGGCCGGGAAGACAGCGGCGGATATCCATGGCTGGGCTCATGATGCGCTTCCTGCCGTCTGCGGGCCATGGTGCTGTCCCCCTCCGAAGAGTGGGGACAGCCGGAAGGCAAGTCGGCGGACAGCAGGATGGGCGGTCGCGGGCTCGGTTCCTACGGTGAGCGCATGAGAGCAAACACTTGGGACGAACGCTTCGCATGGCTGTGGTTCGCGGTGCTGAGCGGGGGCGTGCCGCCGGTGCGCGCGTGACCGGCCAACCCGCGCTCGAGGCGGTCGGCGTCACGAAGCGCTACGGCCGCCGGACGGTGCTCGACCAAACGGCCTTCCACGTCGATCGCGGAGAGGCGGTGGCGATCATCGGCGAGAACGGCGCGGGCAAGACCACGCTGCTGCGCATGTGCGCCGGGCTGCTCGCCGCCGACGCCGGGACCGTCCGCCGTCGCGGGCCAGTCGGCTACTGCCCGCAGGAGCCCGGGGTCGTGGACCTGCTGACCGCCGAGCAGCACCTGCTGCTGTTCGGCGCAGCGGCCGGCCTGCCGCGCGCCGAGGCTCGCACCACAGGGCTGCGGCTGCTCGACTCCTTCGGTTTCCCGTCCGGGGAGACGGCCGTCGCCAGGGACCTGTCCGGGGGCACCCGGCAGAAGCTCAATCTGGCCCTGGCCCTGCTCGGCGATCCGGCCGTGCTGCTGCTCGATGAGCCCTACCAGGGGTTCGACATGGGCGCCTACATCGACTTCTGGGCGCACGTGGACACCTGGCGCGCTGAGGGCCGCGCCGTCGTGGTGGTCACGCACCTGCTCACCGAGCTCGACCGGGTCGATCGCGTCGTCGAGGTGCGCGATGGCCGCGTCCGCGCGCAGAGGGAGATTCCAGCATGAGCGCGCTGTCTCGCACCGCCGTCGTCGCCGAGATGCAGGGCCGCGACCTGCTGCGCCGGCGCGCGGTCATGACGCTGCTCGTTCTGCTCCCGGCCGCGTTCTACTACTCGGTCCCGGCTGACCAGGACTATGGCTTGCTGGCCGGGTCCATCGGGGTGTCGTGGGCGGTCGCCGCAGCGGGGGTGTTCGGGATTCTCGGCTGGCGCCGCGCCGATCCTCGGCTGGCGCTCGCCGGCGCGCCCGCGCACCAGGCGCTGCTGGGCCGGCTGCTGCTGCTGCTCGGGCTGGGTCTGGGCCTGGTCGCGCTGTTCGCGCCCCAGATTCTGTGGCGCTCCGCGGCCCTGATCGACGAGCCCGCGACACTGGTCGGCGCTCTGGCGCTCATGGCGATCGTGTCCGTGCCCCTCGGTCTGGCAATCGGCTCGCTCGTGCCGCGAGAGCTCGAGGGCACGCTGGTGCTCATCGGCATCGTCGGCGTCAGCATGAGCGTCCCGCCCGATACCGCCGTGGCCCGGAGCCTGCCCCTGTGGGGCCCCATCGAGATCCTGCAGATCTCCGCCGGGCTGAGCGACGGACCTGCGGCGCCCGGTGCGGTGCACGCCCTCGCGTCCGCGCTGATCCTGCTCTGCATTGCGTCCTGGTCGTGGCGCCGCCGCGTCCGAGTCCACACCTAGAAGGGACGGTCATGGCTGCGATCACCGAAACCGAACATCCGGAGCTGGCGCCCGACGTGGAGCGGCCGCCAGCCAGCGGCGACCGCTTCGTGGCGACCGCGCTGATCGTGCTGGCGGTGATTCTGCTTGGCTTTCAGGTTCTGGCCGACGAGTTCGTCCCGCCGATGCTGGCGTTCGGGCTCGTCTTCGGCGCGATCGGCATCGCGCTTGCCCTGCGCCGCCGCCGTTGGCTGCTGATCACCGCGATCGTGCTCGTCGTACTGAATGTCGGGGGCGGCATGCCGTTCTTCCTGGCCAATATCGCGCACCCGGAATCGCCGCTGAGCTTCCTGCTGGAGGCGTTCAGGCTGCTGGCTGCGCTCACCGCCGGCATCGGCGCGATCGCAGGGCTCCGCGGCGCCCGCCCGGGGGCCAGACGGCCGATCGCGCTGGCCGCGGCAGGGCTCGCGGTCGCAGCGGTCGTCAGCTCGCTGGTCGTGGTCGCAGGCGTTGATTCCGATCTGCGTCAGGCCGACGATGTGGCGGTCGAGGTCGGCAAGGTGGCGTTCCCGGAGCGGGTCGAGGCGCCAGCGGGAGCAGCGGTGCTGTGGGTCGACAATCAGGATCCGATCCGCCACACCCTGGTGATCGAGGGCGCCGGCGTGCATGCGGAACTGCCCGCGTCCGCCGCCGTCCGCGTCACCGCAGATCTCGCAGCGGGCACCTACCGCTTCTTCTGCGACGTGCCCGGCCACGAGCACATGGAGGGCGAGCTCGTTGTCCGCTGATCTCGATCAGCGGCTGGTCGCGTGGGAGGATCTCGAGCCATGACCCGCTATGACGCGCTGAAGCTGCTCCACGTCCTCGGCGCAATCGCCTGGGTAGGCGGC
>DATKBU010000111.1:0-3278 GCA_035513815.1 Egibacteraceae bacterium | reverse complement strand
AGCCGCCACCCGCGATCTCGTCCCGCAGGCTCGCGCCGCTACGAACCGGATTGAGGCACCGCGTAGATCACGACGTTGTCGCGATACGAGCTGGCCTCGGCATTGAACTCACCGCCGCAGGTGATCAGCACCAGCCGCGGCGGTCCCGTGCGCTCGAACAGCTCGGCGGCTGGCAGGGTCGCCTTGTCGTAGGTGCGACGGGCCTGCACGACGAAGCGGTGCTGCTCGCCCGCGTCGTCAGTGACGACGAGCTGATCCCCGACGTCAAGGCGGCGGAGATCGAAGAACACCCCGCGGCCCTGCTGTCGCGAGTCGACATGGGCCGCCAGGACGGCCGAGCCTGGCTCACCGGGCCCCGGCCCATGGCGGTACCAGCCGACATCGAGCACGTCGTCGGGGACTTCCATCGCGCCATCCGCATCCACTCCGACGGCGATGACAGGGGCATCCACCCCGATCGCGGGGATGCTCAGCCGCCGCGGCCCTTCGGCCTCAACCTGCTGGAAGTCGTCGATCCGCCCCGAGCGGACGCTCGGGGGCGGCGAACCAGGCGTCGCTGGCACAGACAAGGACGCCCCGACCGTCGGCGACTCTCCCGCCGGCGTCGCCGGGCCCGCCGGGTCGGCTGCGCTGGAACGATCAGGCGCGATGGTCGGGTCGACAGACGCTGGCGCCCGTCCTGCCTCGCGCGGGGGCGCGGTCAGCGCCCATGACACCGGAATGCCGGCGGCCAGCACACGGCTGACCGCCAGCACGATCCGGCTCCGGCGGCTACTTCCGGGCACGGACGCGAACCAGCTGCGTCCCGGCCGCGGCCGCACTGGCCGCCGCGACGAGGGTCAGCGCGACCAGCCACATCGGCATCGCGTCGCTGAGCAGTCCCCCGGTTCCGGCCGGCACGCCTGACGGCGCTGAATGCAGCCCCCCGATGGTCTGCACCAGCAGGTCGAGGCTGGCATCCTCGGCGGACCCGATCGCGTACACGAAGTACGCCGTGCCCTCCTCGAGCGCCAGATCGGCCGGTCCGATCACCGCGTCAGCAGTGCCCTCGAGCGCCACCGCGACCTGGTAGGTCGCGGCCGGGACCTCGGCGGCTGCCTCGTCGGGGTTGGCAAGCCCAGACACCAGCGCGGAACCGTCGGCGAGGATGTCCACCGTCGGCGCCGCCGCGGTGTGCCGGACCGTCAGCCGGGCCTCGCCGGCGCCGATCTCGCTGGTGTCGTCGGAGAACACCGACAGCGTCGGCGCCCCGTCGGCGTCCAGATGCGCCACGATCGACGCGTCGGCGCCGGCGGGCAGTGTCGCGGACCCAGCGATCGCCGGGTCTGATGAAGCGTCGGCCCCGGCGGGGCGGATCGCCAGCTCGTAGTCGCCTGCGGGCAGCGTGAGCGGATCGGTGATCGTGCCCGGGGCGAAGTCCTCGAGCGTGAGGTCGCCGTTGACATAGACATCGACCACCAGATCGGGCACACCGTGCACGACGGTCACGGTCCCCTGATCGGTCTGGGCCGCGGCGGGGCCCGCCACGGCGAGCACGAGGACCGCCGCGGACAGGGCCATCAGAATCATGCGCGGCGGCGATCTGCGCGCCGCGTGGGATGCATTGATGCTCACAATCTCTCCTTCAGTCGTTCGATCAGATGAATTGGCGAGAGCCTCGCCAGCGGTGAAGGCGAGCCTGCGGCGGACCCAGCTCGGGTCCGCCGCGGCTCACCCGCCCTCACGCGTGTGAGGACTGGGCCGTCACGCCCGCTGAGCGCGAGCGGGGCCCGAACAGCCGCACGGCGTGGTACACCGCGGACAGCCCTACGAGGCCGTAGACCACCCGCGTGAGCGCGTTGGTCTGGCCGAACTCCATGCCGAAGATGAACGCGACCAGGTCGAACTCAGCGAGTCCCACGAGGCCCCAATTCAATGCGCCGATTACGACCAGCGCGCCGGCGGTCCAGTCGAAAGCCTTCATGCCTTCCCCTTCCAGTGTCTAAGGTTTGTCTAGGTACTGTCGAACTGTAGGTGCGACTCTGGCCGCTGTCAACCTCCTGTGGAGATTTTTGTCGAGAGTTTGTACAGTGATGCTCATGAACAACGGCTACCTGCGGATCGGCGAGTTCAGCCAGCGCGTCGGCGTCAGCGCCGAGCTGCTGCGCGCCTGGGAGAAGCGCTATGGGGTGCTGTCACCCGAGCGCTCGGACGGCGGGTTCCGTCTGTACTCCGACGACGATGTGCGCCGGGTCGATCAGATGCTGGCGCACCTGGAGCGCGGCGCCTCAGCGGCCGAGGCCGCGCGCTTGGCTTTGCAGGCCCCGCCTCCGGCGGAGGAAGTCCCCGGCGACGGCGCAGCCCCGCCCGAGCAGTGGGGAGTCCGCCTGCGCGAGCGCCTGGAGAGCTTCGACGATGCCGGGGCGCACGCAGCGCTCGACGACGCGCTGGCGCTGTTCAGCGTCGAGACGGTTCTTCGCGGCGTCGTCGGGGCCTGCCTGGCCGAGCTGGGCGACCGCTGGGAGGCCGGGGAGGTCTCGGTGGCCCAGGAGCATTTCGCCTCCGGCCTGCTGCGCGGGCGGCTGCTGAGCCTCGCCCAGGGGTGGGGGCAGGGCGCCGGTCCGCGGGCCGTGCTGGCCGCCCCCCCTGGCGAGCTGCATGATCTGGGGCTGCTCATCTGTGGCGTCGCGCTGTTCCGGCGGGGCGTGCGAGTCATCTTCCTCGGCGCCGACTGCCCGATCGACACCCTGGCGAGGGCGGTGCAGGAGGTCCGCCCCGCGCTGGTGCTGCTCGCCGCCCTGGGGGCCGATCCGTTCCGCGCCCAGCGAGACCCGCTGCGGCGGCTCAGCGCCGAGGTCCCGCTGCATCTGGCTGGCGCCGGCGCATCGCCCGAGCTCGCCGACGACCTCGGCGGGCGCTACCTGGGCGATGATCCCGTCAGCGCTGCAGCGAAGCTGTCGCGCCGGGCGATGTCGCCGGCGGCGGGCTGATCGTCAGTCGACGCCGGCTCGCGCCCATGCTTGCGCACGCCAGGCCAATGGCTCCCGCAGAGTAGAAGATGGGGACGGCCTCGTGGCGGCGGCCGCCGTGTCGCCGGAATGGTCACCGACGCAGGGCCATCGCCCGACCGCGTGGCGCTTGAGCTGACAGAGCGAACTGTGGCGCGCCACTCGCCCGCGAGGTCTTGCATCTGCGCGCCATGGGCTTCAAGATCGCCATCGACGATATCGGCGCCGGCAACTCCGGCCCCGAGCCCCGCCACCCAGGAGATCCGAGGCGCCCAGGGCTACCTGCTCGGC
>DATKBU010000110.1:0-3467 GCA_035513815.1 Egibacteraceae bacterium | reverse complement strand
GGGCAGGGCCAGGGCCAAGGCCAGGGCGAGGGGCAGGGGCAGGGCCAGGGGCAGGGCCAGGGCGGCGGGGGAGGAGGAGGCGGGGGCAACCCGGGCGGCTCGGTGACGGACGGCGGCAACAGGGGCGGGCCGAGCGGCTCGGCCGGCCGCGGAGGGGGCGAGGGCGAGGAGGACTTCCAGGGACACGATCTGGATCTGCAGACCGTCTTTGACCCTCCGCAGCAGCTGGATGCTGACGGCGAGGACGTGCACCTGACGAACCAGGGCGATCCGGCGCCGGGGCAGGAAGTTGGCCGCGCGCAGGGCGCGGGCGAGCGCAATCAGGCGATCGTCCCCTACTTCGACGTGCTGGCCGAGTACGCGGCGCAGGCAACTCGCACCATCGAGTCGGACGGCTATCCCGTGCGGCTCCGCCAGACGGTTCGCGACTACTTCGACCGGCTGGGAACGGCTCGGCGATGAGTGATTCAGCACCGACGGAAGGAACACCGATGACCGCGGTCACCATGGACGTCGAGCGCTTCGCGTCCCTCGCAGCAGACGTCGAGGCCGAAGTCCGCAGGGTCATCGTGGGCCAGGGCAGCCTCGTGCGCGACGTGCTCGCATGCCTGTTTGCCGAGGGCCACGTGCTGCTCGAAGGGGTCCCCGGGCTGGGCAAGACCGTGCTGCTGCGCACCCTGGCGGATGCCCTGGCGCTGGACTTCGCGCGGGTGCAGTGCACGCCCGACCTGATGCCCGCCGATATCGTCGGCACCAACGTGCTGAGCGAGGGGACCGGGCGCACGTTCCAGCCGGGGCCGGTGTTCACCCAGCTGCTCCTGGCCGACGAGATCAACCGCGCGACGCCCAAGACGCAGTCTGCGCTGCTCGAGGCCATGGCTGAGCGACGGGTGACCGTGGGCGGGACGACGCGCGATCTCCCGCGGCCCTTCTTCGTCATGGCGACGCAGAACCCGATCGAGATGGAAGGCACCTACCCGCTCCCGGAGGCGCAGCTCGACCGCTTTCTCGCCAAGGTCCTTGTGCCGCTGCCGGGCGCGGCGGACCTCGTCGACATCCTCGCGCGCACCACCGGCAATGCCCTCCCGCAGATCCGGCAGGTCGCCACGACCGAGGATCTGCTCGCGACGGCGCAGCTGATCCGCGAGGTCCCGATGGCCTCGCACGTCACCCACCACGTGGTCGACCTGGTGCAGGCCACCCACCCTGAGGCTGCTCGAGCGCCCGATGCGGTCCGACGCTATGTGCGGCACGGATCCTCCCCGCGCGGCGCGCAGGCGCTGGTCCTGCTGGCCAAGGCGCACGCCCTGCTCGACGGACGGCTGCACGCCGGCGCCGATGATGTCCGCGGGGCGGCGTACCCGTGCCTGCGCCACCGCTTGGTGCTCGGCTATGAAGCCATGGCCGAGTCTGTGGACGCCGATCAGATCGTCGGCGCGGTCCTGGACGCCGTGCCGATTCCCGCGCCGCCCGTGAAAGGCGCCGTGTAGTGGGCCAGCGCCAGCCCGGAGCGGCCACAGGGACGGCGGCCGCCGTCCCGCCGCCCCCGGCGGGCGGGCTGCTCGCGCCTGATCTCGTCGGTCGCCTCCGCCGCCTGCGGCTGGGCTCGCGCAGCCGCGTCGAAGGCCGATTCGCAGGGGCTCACGCGTCGCGGCGCTACGGCTCGTCGCTGGACTTCGCGGACTACCGTGAATACGTCGAAGGCGACGACCTTCGCTGGGTCGACCCGCACGCGCACGCGCGGTTGGGCCGGCTGCTGGTCAAGCTGTTCGAGGCCGAGGACGAATCGGCGCTGCGCGTGGTGCTCGATCTCTCCGGCTCCATGGGGTTCGGGCGCAAGGCGGAGGCGGCGGCGAAGACGGCGGCGGCGCTGACGGTGGTCGCCTGCGGCGGCGGCGACCGCGCGCGCCTCATCCTTGCAGGCGAGCGCATCGACGCTGGCCCCTGGCTGCGGGGACCGGCGGCGCTTCGCCAGGCCGAGGTGCGGTTGCGAAGCGCCGTCACCGCAGGACTGTCCGACCTGCCGGCGGCGCTGCGCCGCGCAAGGGGCGAGGGCCCCCGCGGACCGGTGGTGCTCATCAGCGACCTGCTGTTCGACGGCTGGCCCGACGCGCTGCGCGCGCTGGCGACCGGCCCCGGCGACGCGGCCGTGATCCACGTGCTGGGCGCGGACGACCTCGAGCCGAGGCTGCGCGGCGACCTGCGGCTCGCCGACGTCGAGACCGACGTCGAAGTCGAGGTGGGGATCGCCGAGAAGGCGCTGCGCGCCTACGCCGAGGCGCGCGACGCTTGGCTGAGCGAAGTCGAGCAGGCCTGCGCCGGTCGCGGGATCGCCTACGCGCGCCTGATCGACCATGAATCCATCGACCGGCTGTTCTCGGTGACGCTCACGCAGCTGGGGGTGGTCGGATGACGCCCGAAGGCCGTTGCGCATGAGCCTGGCCGCGCCAGCCGGGCTGGCCGCGGCGCTGCTGGCGGTGCCGCTGGTGCTGTGGTACGTGCTGCGCTCCCGCCGGCCGCGCGCCGTGGTGTCGTCCACATTCCTGTGGGCGCGCACCGAGCGCTCCACGCGAGCGGCCGTTCCGTGGCAGCGCTTCCGACCCGACCGAACCTTCTGGCTGATCCTGCTGGCCATCCTCGTCGGCGCCGTCGCGCTGGCCAGGCCCGCGATCCCCGTTCCCGCGCAGCTGGGCGACCACACGATCCTCATCGTCGACAGCTCCGGCTCGATGTTGGCCGATGAGCAAGGCCCGAGCCGCCTGGAGCTCGCCCGTCGCGAGGCGGAGGCGCTGGTGTCGACGATGGGTCCGGGGCAGGTCGCGTCGGTCATCGAAGCGGGCCAGCGCGCGAGAGTGGTCCTGTCGGCATCTCCAGATCCAGCCGCCGTCCGTGACGCGCTGCGCTCGGTGCGCCCCGGCCAGGCGACGGCCGACCTGGCCGATGCGTTCACCCTCGCCGCCGCCCTCGAGCGCCCCGGGCAGGGCACCGTCGTGCACGTGTTCACCGACGGGGTCATTCCCGCGGAGGCGGCAGGAACCGCCCCAGAAGGGCTTGCGGTGACCGCGGTCGGCCAGGACCGCGACAATCTCGCCATCACCCGCCTGCAGGCGCTGCCAGTCGGCGCAGGGGCTGCGCAGGCATTCGTCCAGGTGCGCAGTTTCGGACAGCGGCCGATCGATGCGATCCTGACACTGGCCGTGGACGGCGCCGCCTTCGTCGAGCAGCCGCTTCGCCTGCCGCCGCGGGGCACCGAAGACCTCGTCATCCCCGTTGAGGCAGCGACCGCCGGCGAGGGCCTGCTGACGGCGAGGATCGAGCCGCTCGCTGCTGTCCGATCCGACGACGGAACCGCGGGAGATTCGCTCGCGCTCGACGACACCGCCTGGGCGGTCCTGGCGGGCCCGCGCGACGTCACCGTGCTCATCGCCGGACCGGGCAATCTGTTCCTGGAGAGCGCGCTCGCCTCC
>DATKBU010000109.1:0-2905 GCA_035513815.1 Egibacteraceae bacterium | reverse complement strand
TGTAACGGTCGAGAGAAGCCGGCAGAGTTCCGGCCACGACGAAGGAGCCAGGGATGAAGCAGTATCTGCTGTCGGTGTACATGATCGAGGGTGAGCCATCCCCGTCCCCCGAAGCAATGCAGCGGGCCTACGAGGACGTCGACGCACTCAACAAGACCCTCCAGGATGAGGGCGCATGGGTGTTCGCCGGCGGGCTGCACCCGCCGGACACCGCCACCGTGGTCCGCGTCAAGGACGGCGACACGCTGACCACGGACGGTCCGTTCCCGGAGGCCAAGGAGCAGATAGGCGGATTCTGGGTTATCAAGGCTCTCGATCTCGACGCAGCGCTGGCATGGGCCGCCAAAGCGACCGTGGCCTGCCAGGCGCCCGTGGAGGTCAGGCCGTTCCAAGACGAAGCCGAGGATTGAGCCGCGGCATGACGCCAGGTCGGTCACAGGTCGAGCGGGTCTTCCGTGAGGAATCCGGACGCGCCGTCGCGGTCCTGGTTCGCTCCTTCGGCGACATCGACATCGCCGAAGAGGCGGTCCAGGACGCGTTCGTCGTCGCACTGCAGCGGTGGCCCGAATCCGGACTGCCCCCGAGTCCAGCCGGCTGGATCATCACGACCGCGCGCAACCGCGCGATCGATCGGCTGCGCCGCGAGTCCTCGCGCGATGACCGTCACGCGCAAGCCGCCCTCCGCCACGCGCAAGACGAGCCTGACGAGGTGGGACCGGTGCAAGACGACCGCCTTCGCCTGATGTTCACGTGCTGTCATCCCGCCCTGGCCGCCGACGCGCAGGTCGCGCTGACGCTGCGGCTCATCGCCGGCCTGCATACTCGCGAGATCGCGCGGTCGTTCCTCGTCTCCGAGTCGACCATGGCGCAGCGACTAGTGCGCGCGAAGCACAAGATCCGCGCCACGGGAATCCCCTACCGAGTCCCGGGCGACGCCGAGCTGCCCGACCGGCTCCGGGCGGTGCTGGCAGTCGTCTACCTGGTGTTCAACGAGGGCTACGTCGCCACCGGCGGCGAAGACCTGGGCCGCGCTGAACTCTGCGCCGAGGCGATCCGCCTCGCCCGCCTCCTCGTCCAGCTCATGCCGGACGAGCCCGAGGCGCTCGGGCTCCTCGCCCTGCTGCTGCTCACTGAGTCGCGCCGAGCGGCCCGCACAGCGGCCGACGGGTCATTGGTGCGTCTCCCCGACCAGGACCGTGCCCGCTGGGACCGCGATCTCATCGCGGAAGGCCAGGGTCTGGTGCGAGCCTGCCTTCGGCGCAACAGGCCGGGGACGTATCAGATCCAGGCGGCGATCAGCGCCGTCCACGCTGACGCTTCCAGCGCCGAGGACACCGATTGGCGCCAGATCGTCGCGCTGTACGACCAGCTGCTCGCCGCGAGCCCCACACCGGTCGTCGCGCTCAACCGCGCTGTCGCGATCGCTGAGGTTCACGGGCCGGAGTCGGCCCTGGCTGTCGTCGACGAGCTCGCGCTCGACGGCTATCACCTGTACCACGCCACCCGAGCTGACCTGCTCGGGCGCCTGGGCCGCGCTGACCAAGCCATCGATGCCTACGACGCCGCGCTGGCGCGCACTGCGAACACGGCAGAGCGGAAGCTGCTGCAACAGCGGCGCAGCGTGCTTGCGGCGCGCGGTTAGCGCCAGCCGCGGGAAAGCTGGCCAGTGATTTTCGCGAACGTTCATCCCGTCGGTCGCCGCGGACGAGATCGCCCGCGAAGGGTGTCCCCTGCGCTCCGGACGCGCCGGTTCGCAGGAAGGATGACCAAATGAGACGCGCAGTCACCGTGCTGTCAGTCGCGATGCTCGGGCTGATGCTGATCGCGGGACCGGCCTTGGCCGCCCGAGGCGGCGTCAAGGGCTCGCCCATCGCGCCCGATGCGATCTACGCCGACGGTCAGCTGTGGGCAACGATCGGCCAGGGGCCGCTGCATTACAACGGCAATGACCAGTCCTTCGACCAGCTGTTCCTGGTTCCCGGCCAGATGCCGGTGTCCGAGGCCGGCCCCGGCAACTCCGACTACAACGGCGGGCGCTGGCTGCCCGTCCCGGTCACGTGGAACAGCGCTCCGTACCTTCTGACGTCGTACTCCGACGTGCACACGGCAGCGTTGGCGGGCGATATCACGCTCGGCGCGCCGAACATAGGCGGGACGTTCCTGTGCCCGCTGATCCGCAGCGCCTGAAGCGCGCAGCGCTGAGGAGGGCCGGCTGCCAGCACGCCCATGTCCGGCCCCCCCGCCCCTGACTCATTCGCCAGGGCGCAGCAGTGCTCGGCGGCGCGTTGCGGACGCGATTCGATCGCCTCAGCCTGAGAACCGATCCATTGGTCCCGGACTGAGCGGGTCTTCTGACCTGTGCGGATCTTTTGCTGGATGCCGATCCTGCAAAGGAGCAGCCTGCGCTGCACCGATGCCTTGAGGAGCCCAGGATGTCCGTCACACGCGAACGCGAGCCACGCAGCGCCAAACCGACCCGTCCGAGCAGCCCGCCGCAAGGCGACCTCTGGTCCCGCCGGCTCGCGCTCGGCCTGCCCGTCCTGGCGCTGCTGCTCGTCTTGGTGGTCGCCAACCAGATCGGCGGAGTCCTGATCGCCCGAGACCTGCGCGCTCAGTACGAAGGCTTGGTTGCCGACGGCGAGGAACTCCTCGGCCAGATCCATGCCCGGCAGGATCCGGCGCCCACCTCGCCGCCGCTCGCCGAGCCTGCAACTCCTCCCGATCAGCGACCGCAGGTGGCCGTCGCGGTGTCGCTGACCGAGTTCGCCGTCACCGCCGACATCGCGGAGATCCCCGCCTGGGCGACCGTGACGCTGAACGTCGCCAACGACGGCGTCGCCCCGCACGATCTGCAGGTCGGCCCCGTCAAGACCGCACTGCTCGATCCAGGCGCCAGCGAGTCACT
>DATKBU010000108.1:0-3592 GCA_035513815.1 Egibacteraceae bacterium | reverse complement strand
CGCCAGGCGCCGCTGAGCGTGCTGATCCGCAGTCCCCGGCAGGTCGGAGGGCTGGCCGCGGAGATCCCTGAGGCCGCCGAGCGACTCATGGCGAGCTACTGGCCGGGGCCGCTCACCTTGATCTTTCGCGCCCAGGAGGGCCTGACCTGGTACCTCGGCGAATCTGAGGGCGCCGTGGCGCTGCGGATGCCGACCGACGACCTCACGCTCAGCATCGTCGCGGAGATCGGACCGCTCGCGGCGACCCTCGCCAGCAAGCTGGGGATGCCTCTGCCGAGCACCGGTCAGGAGGCGCAAGGCCTGCTGCGCAAAGCGGTCCAGGTGTACGTCGAGGGGGGCCGGCGCGAGCAGGAGCCATCCACAATCGTCGATGTCACGCGCGAGGGGGCCGTGATTCTCCGGCGCGGCGCGATCCCGGCGGCGCACGTGGAGCAGGTGGCCAGCGGAGCCGTCGGCTGGGGGCAGCGACCGGGCGATGCCGGGCCGGCGGCCGAGACCGATGCGGAGGCTGCTGCGGACGACCTGATGCAGGAGCGGGCGGGAACAGCTCGCCCGGAAGCCGAGACGGAGGTGGCCGATGCGGATCGCGATCGGGGCTGACCATGCCGGATTCGCGCTCAAGCAAGCGCTGATCGAGCTGTTGAACCAGTTGGGCCACGCGGTTGACGACCATGGCGCGCACAGCGATGAGCCCGTCGACTACCCGCCGATCTGCGCTGGCGTCGCTGCGTCCGTGGTCAAAGGCGAGGCCGATCGGGGTATCGTGCTCGGCGGCAGCGGGCAAGGTGAGCAGATCGCGGCGAACAAAGTCCGCGGCGCGCGAGCAGCCCTGTGCAACGATCTGTACACAGCCCGGATGTCGAGGGCGCACAACGATGCGAACGTGCTCGCCCTTGGCGCCAGAGTGGTCGGCGAAGGGCTCGCAGAGGAGATCGTGCGGCTATGGCTATCCACCGAGTTCGAGGGGGGGCGCCATGCGCGTCGGGTGGCGCAGCTGAGCGAGATCGAGGAGAGCAGCCGGTGGTCCAGCTAGGTCGCGAGTGATCGAATATCTGGCGGTCTTCGCCACGGCGCTGGCGACGGTGCTGATCGTCACCCCCGTCGTGCGCTGGCTCGCGCCCAGGTTGGGCGCGGTGGCCGAGCCTGGCGACCGCCACGTCCACACCGCGAAGACGCCCACGATGGGAGGCGTCGCGCTGTTCGCAGGGATCCTCGCCGCCATCGGCGTGGCCTCGTTCCTGCCGAGCTTCCGGGCGGTGTTCTCCCAGACCAGCGAGCCCGAGGCCATCGTGCTGGCCAGCCTCGTCCTGCTGGCGGTCGGGATGCTCGACGACACGCGCGGCATCTCCGCGCCCGCCAAGCTTGCAAGCCAGATCCTGGCTGCGGGCATTCTGGTCCTGTTCGGCCTCAGCCTCCTGTTCGTCTACATCCCCGGCAACCCGGGCAGCGTGGTGTCGCTGGGCTCGGACCTCGGCGCCCTGTTCACGGTCGTGGTGATCGTCGCGATGATCAACGCGGTGAACCTCGTCGACGGGCTCGACGGCCTGGCGGCGGGCGTCGTCGCGATCGGCGCAATCGCCCTGTTCATCTACGTCGAGTTCTACGTGCAGTTCGCAGAGGCCACGACCGTCGTCACGGTATCGAGCGCCTCGCTGCTGCTGGCCGCGATCGCCGGCGCCTGCATCGGCTTCCTCGTTTACAACTTCCATCCCGCTTCGATCTTCATGGGCGACACCGGCGCGATGCTGCTGGGCTTCCTGCTCGCCGCCGCGGGCGTGTCGGCGATCCGGGGGATCGTGTCGCCGAGCCGGGGGACCTTCGCGGCCCTGTCGGTGCCGGCGCTGGTGCCCGTGCTCGTCCTCGCGGTGCCCTTCCTCGACACGGCCTGGACGATCATCCGCCGGCTCGGGCGCGGGCGCGCGGTGTTCGCTCCCGACAAGGAGCATCTGCATCACCGCCTGCTGGAGATCGGCAACTCGCATCGCCGCGCGGTGCTCGTCATGTACTACTGGTCCGCGCTGCTGGCGTTCGCGGGGGTCGGGGTGAGCTTCCTGTCAGAGCAGGTCGTGCTGGGCGTAGTGGCGGGCGGCGTCGGGCTTGCGATCGCCTACGCGCTCGTGCCTCGAGTCGTGCGGCGCATCCGGCCGGTGCGGTCATCGAGCACGTCCGCCAGCGGTGACCCGGCGGCGCGCCAGCGCCAAGACTTTGTGTCTTTTTTCACGAAGTGGCGAGCGCGGGGCAGCGAAAACCGCCCGTGACCTGCACAAACGCCGCTTCAGACGGGCTTTGACACTCGGGGTCACAGCCGCGTAAACTACCCGCGCCGATGGCTCCCCTGAATCCCTCGCCTCCTGGCGAGCCTCCCCTAAGCCGCGACGGTGGCGTGTCCGAGCAGCGGGCGCTATGGGCAAGCGACATGAACCGAGCGGCGTTTCACAGCGCCGACCTGTTCGCCGCGATCCTGGCATGGGGCGGCATCGGCTGGCTGCTGGACCGCTGGCTGGGCACCGCCCCGTGGCTGATGGTCACGGGCTTTCTGATAGGGAATGCGCTGGGCCTGTACCTGGCCTGGCTCCGCGGCAGCGGCACAGGTTCCGATGCCGTCACGAAGCAGGAAGGCACACCTGGTGCGAGCGAATGAGGCGGGCGGCAGCGCGGCCGACCAGCCTCTGAGGGACCTGCCCTCTCGGCAGGCGCCCGAGCTGCGCATGGCCAAGGTCGCGTCCGCGGTCATCGTCGGACTGTCGCTGCCGGTGATCGGCATCGCGGCGCTGTCGGCCGGGCGCGGAGGCGCGCTGGGCGCCGCGATCGCAGCGGCGCTTGTCCTTGCCATGTTCGGCCTCTCCGGCGCTTCGGTGGCGTTCGCGGCGCGCTTCGGGCCTTCCGCCGTGATGGCCGCCGCGCTGGGCGGGTTCATGCTGCGCCTGCTCGCCTACGCGCTCCTGATCGTGCTGCTGCGCCCTGTCGAGGCCATCCACGGGCCCTCGCTCGCGATCTCGGCGGCAGTGCTGCTGATCGCGACCTTGGTCTGCGAGGCGTGGCTCGTCAGCACCCGTCCAGGGTTCTTCTGGGTCGACACCAGCGCCCGCCCCGCCGGGCAGATGGAAAGGAAGACGGCGTGACCCCCATCCTGGCGGCCGAGCGGGGAGGGGAATTCCACATTCCTCCGCTCGAAGAGCTGTTCGAGTGGCCGGCGTTCTGGTGGTCAGAGAACTGGAACGTCCTCGGTGTTGATCTCTCAGTCAATCGCGTCGTCATGCTGACGTTCCTCGCGGTTGCGATATCCGCCGGGCTCTTCCTCGTGGCGTTCCGGACGCCGCGCATCATTCCGACCAAGATTCAGTCCGTGGCGGAGTCGATCGTCGAGTTCGTTCGAGGGCAGATCGCGATTCCCGTTATCGGTGCCGACGGAGTGAAATGGGTGCCGTTTCTGACGACAATCTTCATGTTCGTCTGGATCAACAACCTGTTTGAGGTCCTACCGGGCATCAACTTCCCGCCGACGTCACGCATGGCTTTGCCGGCGTTCCTCGCGCTGATGGTGTACTTCACGTTCCTGTTTGTGGGGATCAGGTCCCAAGGGTTTATCGGC
>DATKBU010000107.1:0-2518 GCA_035513815.1 Egibacteraceae bacterium | reverse complement strand
GGAGCTCTAGCCCGGAACTGCTGCCTCGACGGTCGTGCCCTGGTTCCGGTGGCTCTCGACCCGCAGATCCCCGCCGACCAGGTCCGCGCGCTGGCGCATGCCGATCAGCCCCAGGTGACCCCGCGGCACCTCGTCGGGCGCGAAGCCGACGCCGTCGTCTGCGACGGAGAGGCGGACGTGATCGCCGTCGCGCACGATGCGGATGGTGGCCTCGGAGGCGTTCGCGTGCTTGACGACGTTATGGAGCGCCTCCTGGCCGATGCGGTACAGCGCCTCCTCCTTCTCTAGCGACAGTCGCTCGATGGGCTCCGCGTCGACCACGATCACCAGTCCCGTGCGGCGCTGCACGGCCGTGGCGTGCGTGCGCAGCGCCTGGATCAGCCCATCGGTCTCCAGCGAGGACGGCCGCAGCTCGAAGATGAGTGTCCGCATCTCCGCCAGGGCATCCTTCTGCAGCTCGCGCAGCTCCGCCACCTTGGCTCGCGCTCCCTCGGGGTCTGAGTCGAGCAGCAGCTCGAGCGTGCGCAGCGTGAGGCCCATGCTGAACAGGGCCTGGGTCACCGAGTCGTGCAGCTCACGCGCGAGGTGGGCTCGCTCCTGGCCGGCCGCCAGCTCCGCGGCCTGGCGCCGCAAATCGCCCTCCAGCCGCTCGCGCTCGCTGATGTCGCGGACCGATCCGTGCGCGCCGGCGAAGCGGCCGTCGATCACCGTCCCGGTCATGGCGACCTCGGCCTGGGAGATCTGCCCATCGGGGAGCGGCAGGTCCAGTCGCACGCGCTGCTCCACGTGCGGCGCGCTGCGCAGCTGCCGCCAGGCGCTGGAGGCAGCCTCCAGGGTCGTTGCACCGCCGAGCACCGTGAACCGCTGGCCGATGAGCTGCTCCGGCTTCCAGCCGGTGCGCGATTCGAGCGAGTCCGACAGGAAGGTGAATCGCCCGTCAGCGTCGACGCTCCACACGATGTCGGGCGAGTTGTCGACCAGGTGGCGATAGCGACGTTCGGACTCCTCCACCTCGGCGTAGAGGCGTGCGTTGGTGAGGGCGATGGCCGCCTGGTCGGCCAGCAGCTTCAGGAGCTCCGCCTGGTCCTCCCCGAACGCATTCCGCTCGGTGGACTGGACGGTGATGGTCCCGATCAGGCGGTCCGACCCGATCAGCGGCGCCGACATCATCGAGTGCAGCCCCTGGCCGGAGATGCGGACATCGCCTTCGTCGTGCGGGAACGACTGGTCCGCGAGGTAGTCACCGGTCCAGCGGACCCGGCGCTCCGAGGCGGCCAGCCCCGCGATCCCGGAGCCGATGGGGACGATCACGTCGTCAGGCGACGGCGGGGCCGGCGCCGCGGCGATCGGCAGCTCGAGGTGGGTGCCCGCGTCGCCGACCAGGTTGATCTGGGCCCTGTCCGCGCGCAGCAGCCGCGCCGCGTCGGCCACGGCCCGGTTGAGGACGGTCTGGGGCTCGTGCAGGGCCGCGATCTGCGCGGCGATCTCGGCCAGCGCCCGCTGCGCATCCGCCCGCGCGCGGAGCGCGTCGTACAGGCGCGCGTTGGTGATGGCCACGGCGGCCTGCCCGGCGAAGAGCTGGACGAGCTCGAAGTCCGCCTCGCTGAAGGCGACCTTGGCGCCGCCGCGGCGCCCGATGTTCATGGCGCCGATCACCTCCTCGCCGCTGATCAGCGGCACGATGATGATCGCCTCCTCCTCGGCCGGCGTGCCGGGGATGTGGATCACCCGCGGGTCGCTGAGTGCATCGTTCAGGAGGACCGGCTCCCGGTGCTCCACGCTCCACCACGTGATGCCCTCGCCACGCGGAATGGTGAAGTCCAGCACCGCCTCCGCGTTACGGTCGCGGGCGAGCACGGGGCGCAAAAAGCCCTCTTCGTGGTCAACGCGGTACACGCCCAGGTAGTCGTACCAGACCACGCTCTTGAGCCCGTCGGCGACGAGCCGCAGCACGCTCTCGGAGTCGAGCGTCGACAGCAGTGTCCGATTGATGTTGAGCAGCCGGCGCTGGAGCTCCCCCTCGCGCCGCAGGCCGCCCTCCGTGGCGGTGAGCTGCTCGTACAGCCGCGCGTTGGTGATCGCCACGGCGGCCTGGCTGGCCAGGAGCTCCAGCAGCTCGCCGTCCGCGGCGTCGAACACGTTCGGCCGCTCGGCGTACACGCCGATGGCGCCGATGGCGCCCTGCTCCCCGACCAGCGGGGCAGCGATGACCGCACGGATGCCCAGCCTGCGGGCGGCGGCGTCGGAGTCATCGGCGTGGGAGAAGGACGTATCCGGCAGATAGTCATCGGTCCAGGAGGCGCGGCCCTCGCGCACCGCGCGTCCGGACACCCCGTCGTCGGCCCGGGTGTGGTCCTTCTTGGTGAACGGACGCAGCGTCCCGCGGACCAGCGAGTGGCCCTCTCCCCAGCGAATGACGCCCGTCTCGTCGGGACCGACGATGCCAATCTGCCCGCCGTCGGCTTCCAGCAGCCGAACCGCGGCCCTGAGCGTCTGCGTCAGGACCACGTGCGGGTCG
>DATKBU010000106.1:0-2193 GCA_035513815.1 Egibacteraceae bacterium | reverse complement strand
TCGGGGTCGGGCAAGTCGCTGACCGCCGCGGCGATCCTCGGCCTGCTGCCCGAGCCCCATGTCCGCGCCAGCGGCGGCGCGATCCGCTTCGGCGATGAGGACATGCTCAAGATCTCGCGCGACCGCCTGCGCCGCATCCGGGGCGCCGGCATCGCCATGATCTTCCAGGAACCGATGACGGCGCTGAACCCGCGACTGGCGCGCAAGGGCCGGGTGCCCGTATGAGCCCCGCCGACCGCGAGCCGGTCCTGACTATCGAGAACCTGACCATCGATCTGCCGCCCGGCGCCGACCGGGCCCATGCGGTCGAGGACGTGTCGTTCGAACTCTATCAGCGCGAGACGCTGTGCATCGTCGGTGAGTCGGGGTCGGGCAAGTCGCTGACGGCGGCTGCCATCCTCGGCCTGCTGCCCGAGCCCCATGTCCGCGCCAGCGGCGGCGCGATCCGCTTCGGGACTGAGGACATGCTCAAGATTTCGCGCGACCGGCTGCGGCGCATCCGGGGCGCCGGAATCGCCATGATCTTCCAGGAACCGATGACGGCGCTGAACCCGCTGATGACCATCGCCGACCAGATCGACGAGGTCATCCGCTACCACGAGTCCTGGCCGTCCGAGCGGCGCCACGCCCGCATCATCGAGGTGCTCGAAGCCGTGCGCATGCCCGACCCGCCGGCGATCGCCAAGGCCTATCCGCACCAGTTGTCCGGCGGCCAGCGGCAGCGGGCAATGATCGCCATGGCGCTGGCGCTGGAGCCCAAGGTGCTGATCGCCGACGAGCCGACGACGGCGCTCGACGTGACGACGCAGGCGCAGATCCTGAAGCTCATCAAGGACCTGCAGACCGAACACCAGACGGGCGTGTTGTTCATCACCCACGACTTCGGCGTCGTCGCCGAGATCGCCGACCGGGTGGGCGTCATGCAGCACGGGAAGCTGGTCGAGTTCAACGAGGCCGACGAGGTCCTCAACCGCCCGCAGCACGCTTACACGAAGGCGCTGATCGCGGCGGTGCCGAGCACGGTCCCGCGGGTCCGCAAGCGCTTCGAGGACGCGCCGCTGGTGCTTACCGTGCAGGGGCTCGACAAGGTGTTCCGCACCGGGCGCAGCCTCTTCGGCCTGAGCGTGCGCACGGTGCACGCGGTCAAGGCCGTCGACCTCGAGGTGCGGCGCGGCGAGACGCTGGGCATCGTCGGGGAATCGGGCTCAGGGAAATCGACCGCGGCGCGCTGCATCGTGCGGCTGGTCAAGCCCGATTCGGGCACCGTTCTGGTC
The DNA here is from genome assembly GCA_035513815.1 of Egibacteraceae bacterium. Taxonomy (GTDB): domain Bacteria; phylum Actinomycetota; class Nitriliruptoria; order Euzebyales; family Egibacteraceae; genus DATKBU01. Next base: position 919 of record DATKBU010000106.1, on the reverse strand, counting down.
GACGGTACCGATATCCTGGCGCTGTCCGGCCGGCGTTTGCGCCCGTTCCGCAAGCGCATCCAGATGATCTTCCAGGACCCTTACGCCTCGCTGAACCCGCGCTACAAGGTCGGCCGCATCATCTCGGAGAACCCGATCATCCACGGCATGGACCGCGCCGAGGCGCACCGCCGCACCCACGAGCTGCTCGAACTCGTCGGCCTGGACGCCCGCGCCGCCGACCGCTACCCGCACGAATTCTCCGGCGGGCAGCGCCAGCGCATCGGCATTGCGCGCGCGCTCGCGCTCGATCCGGAAGTGCTGATCGCCGACGAGCCGGTGTCGGCGCTCGACGTCTCGGTGCAGGCCCAGGTGCTGGCCCTGCTCGACGACATCCGCGACCGGCTGAACCTCGCGATGGTTTTCATCACCCACGACCTGCGCGTCGCCGCCCAGGTGTGCGATACGGTCGCCGTCATGCAGTACGGCGAGGTTGTCGAGCACGGGCTCGTGGCGCAGGTTTTCGCCGACCCGCAGCACGCCTATACGCAGGAACTCCTGTCCTCGATCCCCGGCAAGCACTGGCAGCCGCCGGCCACCGGCCTCGACACCGCCGAGGTGGCGTCTTGAAGCTCGTGTTCGACGAGCGCCAGCTTGCGCATGACCCGCAGACGTTCATCGTGCGCGGCCGCATCCAGCGCTACCCCGACCTGCCGGAACGCGCCAAGGTGCTGCTGGCGGCGGCACAGGAAGCGGGCCACGAGGTGGTGGCGCCCGACGACTGCGGGCTTGGCCCGATCGCTGCGGTGCACACGCCGGAATACCTCGATTTCCTCGAGCACATCCACGCCAGATGGCGGGAGTTGCCGGACCCGAGCGACGAGGTGATCCCCAACATCCACCCGAACCGCAACATGGGCGAGCGGCCGCGCGCCACCGT
>DATKBU010000105.1:0-9125 GCA_035513815.1 Egibacteraceae bacterium | reverse complement strand
AGAACAAGTCGGCGCTTATGGCGGAGCTGAGCAAGGTCAAGCGTGTGCTGGAGCGCGAAGCCGGCCCGTCCGACGAAGTGCTGCTGGTGCTCGACGCGACCACCGGACAGAACGGCCTGTCGCAGGCGAAGGCGTTCCTGGACGCGGTCGACGTCAGCGGCGTTGTGCTCACCAAGCTGGACGGCACAGCCAAGGGCGGGGTCGTCATCGCGATCCAGCGCCAGCTGGGAATTCCCGTCAAGCTGGTCGGGCTCGGCGAGGGAATCGATGATCTGGCAGAGTTCGACCCAGACGCCTTCGTGGACGCGCTGTTCGCCGACGCCGCCCAGGATGTGGCGCTGGATACCGGGGACGATGGGGCTGCCCCTGGCGGCGGCGAGGTCTGATCTGATGACTGTGGGCGTCGATCGTCTGACCCACGACGAAGTGCGCGAGGCGCTGCGCCTGCTCGGCGTCCCCGAGCCGCCGTCGGCGCGAGCCGGCGCGCTGCGCTCGCTGCGTGGTGCGCTGACCGCCTACGGGACGGTCCGTTCGCTCCTGGACAGGGCGCCGGAGGGCGCTCGGCCTGCGTTCGTGCGGCTGGCGCAGGACGGTGCAGCGGAGGTTGAGGAGCTGCTCGGGAGAGGCTGGTGGGGCCGCGGTCTCCTGCCCCCGCCGCTGGACTGGCTGCAGCGCCGTGCGTTGATCGCGGTCGACGATGACGGCGCTGTTCAGGCCACGCAGGAGGCACGTCAGGGATTCCTCGACCTGAAGCTCGCCCTTGACGCCGAGCCTGCCAGGTCCCATGACCAGGCCGAGCCGGTTGAAGTGGCGCCGGCGGCCGCGGTGGTCATCGCCCCGACGCCAGGCCTGCTGGATCAGGCGGTCGCGGCGCCTGGCGCCGGCCTGCGCTCTATCGCGCCGACCGTAGCCATCTCCCAGCGTTCGCCGGCCGCAGTGACTATGGCGCTGCGAACGGCCGGCGTGCGGCTGGTCGCCGACTCCGTCGTCGGCGCCGCCCCGGACTCCCCCGCGCTTCCGGGCACCTCCGAGGAGGCGGTCGGCCCGCGCGCCGTGCGCGCGCTTCTGGAGCGGGCGGTCTCAGAGGGCCGCCAGCTGCGACTGCAGTACTTCGCCTCATCTCGCGGCGGCGCGGCGACCGAGCGCGTCGTCGATCCCTGGGGCTTCCGTGACGATCTGCTGCACGGGTACTGCCATCTGCGCGACGGCGAGCGGACCTTCGCCGTGGATCGCATCGGCCGTGCCCGGCTGCTGTCTGCAGAAGTGGAGCACCACGCGCCGTAGGACTGCAGCATTGCGTCGCGCAGCTTGTCTGAGCCGCACAGACGCAGGCAGGCCAGCGCACCAAGCGCTAGAATGCATGCATGTCCACGATTCAGATTCGCGATGTCCCTGAGGCCGTTCACCGGGTCTACAAGGCTCGGGCAGCCGCGGCTGGCCAAAGCCTGCAGGAGTACCTGCGGGCCGAGCTGATCGAGGGCGCACGGCTGCGCGCGCCCGGCGAGATCGCGGCGGAGATCGAGGCGGAGATGTCAGCGGAAGCGGCGGCAGGCTACGCCGCCGTCTCGGCGACGGCATTCGTCAGAGACGACCGCGACGCTCGGTGAGCGTTCGCTACGCCTCCGTGTACGCAGAAGCGCTGACGGCGGCGACGCCGATCGGGGCAGCCGCACGGCACGCGCTCAAGGTGTCACAGCGGTGGCATGCGCCGGCGATCCTGCCTGCTGAGGTTCTGTCAGCCCTGCGCGGAATGGTCCTGGGCGGGCACCTTGCCGCGCATCGGGCGAACCGCGCCCGCGAGCGCCTCGGTCAGTCGCGGATCCGCCTCCATAGCTTCGCCCCCCATGCGGAGCGCGTGTGGGAGCTGCGCGAGAACCTCACGGTCTACGACGCTTGGTACGTGGCGGTTGCGGAGGCTCTCGGCGCCACGCTCCTGACCACGGACGGACGGCTCGCCGGCGCCAGCGGGATTCGCTGCGACGTGCGCCACGTGACCGGCCAGTAGCCCGCCCCTGGCGCCGGCCGGCGCTCGCTACACTCGCCTGGTCCCCGACTCCCTGGAGCCTGAGCGATGTTCGACGCCCTCTCCGACCGCCTCGACGCCGTCCTGTCCGGCCTGCGCGGGCGCAAGCTGTCGGAGGAGCAGGTCGAGGCCTCCCTGCGCGAGATCCGCCTGGCGCTGCTCGAGGCCGACGTCAACTTCAAGGTCGTCAAGACCTTCACCTCGCGCATCCGCGAGCGGGCCGTCGGCGCCGAGGTCAGCAAGGCGCTCGACCCCGGGCAGCAGATCGTCAAGATCGTTCATGACGAGCTGGTGCGCATCCTCGGCGAGCAGTCGGCGCCGCTCGATCTCGGGCCTCGATCGCCGGCGGTGATCATGCTCGCCGGCCTCCAGGGCTCCGGGAAGACGACCGCCGCCGGAAAGCTCGCGAAGCTGCTGGCGAAGAAGGGCCGCCAGCCGCTGCTCGTCGCCTGCGACCTTCAGCGGCCCGCCGCCGTGCACCAGCTGCGCGTCCTGGGTGAGCAGGCGGGCGTGGCGGTCTACGCGCCCGTCGAGTCCGGCGATCCGGTCACGGTCGCACGCGACTCGCTCCGTGAGGCGCAGCGCCTCGGCGCCTCGGTCGTGATCGTCGACACCGCGGGGCGAACCAACGTCGATGACGAGATGATGGACCAGGCGGCCGCGATCAAGGCGGCGGTGCAGCCGGCGGAGACGCTGTTCGTGATCGACGCGATGATCGGCCAGGAGGCCGTCACCGTCGCCAAGGCGTTTCAGGAGGCCGTCGACTTCACCGGCGTGATCCTGTCCAAGCTCGACGGCGACGCGCGCGGCGGCGCGGCGCTGTCGGTCGCTGAGGTGACCGCGCGCCCGATCAAGTTCGCTTCGATCGGCGAGAAGCTCGACGAGTTCGAGGCTTTCCATCCGGATCGCATGGCCGGGCGCATCCTCGGCATGGGCGACGTGATGACGCTCATCGAGAAGACCGAGGAGGTCTACACCGCGGAGCAGGCCGAGGCGATGGAGGCCAAGCTCCGCAAGGCGGAGTTCACCCTCGAGGACTTCCTCGAGCAGATGCAGCAGCTGAAGAAGATGGGCCCGTTGCAGGGCCTGCTCGGCATGATCCCGGGGATGGGCAAGGCCCTGAAGGACGTCGATGTCGACGACGGGCAGGTCAAGCGCGTGGAGGCGATCGTGCAGTCGATGACACTGGAGGAGCGGCGAAGGCCGGAGATCCTCAACGGCAAGCGCAAGAAGCGGATCGCCGCTGGCTCCGGGCGCTCCGCGCAGGAGGTCAACGAACTGCTGCGCGGGTTCGGCGAGATGCAGAAGATGATGAAGTCCCTTGGCGGCGCCAAGGGCATGCGCGCCCTGAAGCAGATGCAGGGGATGCCAGACCTGGCTGACCAGCTCAGCGCCGGCGGTGGCCTGCCCGCCGGCTTCCCGGGCATGGGCGGCGGCTTCGACGGCGCCGGGTTCCCTGGAATGGCAGGCAGCGGCGGCGCGGGCGGCGGCAAGCCGCGCGGCAAGACGGTCCCCAAGCGCAAGAAGAAGAAGAAGCGCCGGTGAGCGCGCCAGCGCTTCACCACAGCGACTGATCGCGCGGGACCCGGCGAAGTTGCGTATCCAGCGACGTATCTGTCGCCAGATGTGCAAGATCGGCGGTGGCTAGGTCCACTGCGGGGGGATATGGCGGCGGGCCACGCTGCCGTCCCACTCATCCAGCGGTGCGCAGTGCCAGAGCCAGTCGCGATCAAGCTGGGGGTGCGCGGGCAATTCGATGCGCCCGTTGCACCACAGCAGCGCCGGCCACGGGTCGATGCCCTCCGGCGCCCAGGGGAACAGCCGATTCAGCACGCGCTCGATCAGCTCGCGGGGCGGCTCGAGCCCTTCGCCCCAGCCGTCGGTGATGTCAAAGGTGTGCACGAGGAGCTCGTCGCAGGCCATCGCCCTGAATCCGTCGGCATCAGCCATCCCCGCTGGATGGAAGGCCCGCATGCCCGCGGGCGCGGCGCCGAGCAGCGCGGACAGGATCGCGGCGGCGGTCGTCACGTCGCCCCCCAGATCGTCCGGGGCCGCCTCCGGCTTGCCGCTGCGCACCGGGGCCACGCGGGCAGTGGCGCGGCGGGCGACATGCCCCGCGTAGTACAGCAGCGCGTCAGCCATGTGGTCGAGCGTGCGCCGCCGCGTCCACTCCAGCTGGCGAGCAGGCTGCTCCCAGTCGCTGCCGTCCACGACGGCCAGCGCCGATCCGGTGATCTCGACGGCAAGGGAGATGTCATGGTCATGCATGAGGTCCACGGGTCACTCCCAGCCCAGACGATCAAGGTGGTCGTCGTCGATGCCCATGTGGTGCGCCAGCTCGTGGACGACGGTCACCCTCACCTCGTGGATCAGCTCGGCTTCGTCGGCGCACATCTCGCAGAGGGGCAGGCGGTAGATCACGATGCGGTCGGGCAGCACGCCGAAGTAGTCGCCGCGGTCGGTGAGCGGGATGCCCTCGTAGATGCCGAGGAGGTCAGGCTCGTCGGGATGGGCGTCGTCGATGACGACTGCCACGTTGTCGAACTGCGCCCAGAGATCGTCGGGCACGTCGTCGAGCGCGGCGTCGACCAGTTCCGCGAAGCGCTCCTCTGGTACCGGATCCATAGGTGCGCAGCGTAGAGCGTGAGCGCTGCGCTATCCTGACGGCGCGCGGCCCGAAAGGGCCGCCACCGATGCGTGCGGACCAGCCGGCCCGCACACCCGCCCGCAGACCGACGCGGGCGCGCCGGGCACATCCGGCGGCACCGACGACGTGAGCCGGCCACGTCGAAAGGTCATTTCATGGCTGTCAAGATCCGCTTGCGACGCGAGGGCAAGAAGAAGCAGCCCTTCTACCGCGTCGTCGTCGCCGACGTCCGCTCTCCCCGAGACGGCCGTTACCTCGAAGACCTCGGCTACTACCAGCCGCTGCATGACCCGTCGAGCATCAAGATCGACCCCGAGCGCGCGCTGCACTGGCTGCGCATCGGCGCGCAGCCGAGCGATGCCGTTCTGAAGCTTCTGCGGATCGAGGGGATCTGGGAGGAGTTCAAGCCCGGCGACCCCGGCAAGGATCGCAGCGCTAAGCACGCCAAAGAGGCCAAGAAGGCCGTCGCGCGCAAGGCGGAGCTGGACAAGGCGGCCGCTGAGCAGGCGAAGAAGGCCGCCGAGGCTGAGAAGAAGGCGGCGGCAGAACGGGCAGCGGCCGAAGCGGCCGCTGAGGAGCCTGCGGCTGAGGAGCCTGCGGCTGAGGAGCCTGCGGCGGAGGAGCCTGCGGCTGAGGAGCCTGCGGCTGAGGAGCCTGCGGCTGAGGAGCCTGCGGTCGAGGAGCCTGCGGTCGAGGAGCCTGCGGACGCAGCCCCGGCGGACGCGGTCGAGCAGGCCACCGAGGAGAACGCGCAGCCTGACCCCGGCCCAACCGAGGAAGCCGGCGCCGTCGTCGAGGGCGCCGAGCCGGAAACCACCAAGAGCCCTAAGGAGGAATCCGCATCGTGATGAGCGTCGATGTCCTGGAGTACCTGGCCAAGTCGCTGGTGGATCATCCCGACGAGGTCTCCGTGACCGCGGTCGAGGAGGAGGACGGCGAGCTGGTGCTCGAGCTGCGCGTCCACGCCGACGACATGGGCAAGGTCATCGGCAAGCGCGGCCGGACCGCCAAGGCGATTCGCACGATGGTGAAGGCCGCCGGCACCCGCGAGGGCGCGTCGGCGACCGTCGAGATCGTCGAGTAGCCCTCCGGCATCCCGCCGCGGAGCACGCGATGACAGGCGAGGCCTCGTCGGGCCGCGCGCTCATCGGCGTTGTCGGCAAGCCGGTTGGACTGCGAGGCGAAGTGCTCGTGAGGCCCGACCCGGATGTGGGGGATGAGGTGCTCAAAGCCGGCGCCACGGTGGCGGCGGGCCCACCCGTTGACGGACCCCTGGTGATCGCTGCCAGCCGCCTGCAGTCAGGTCGGTGCGTCGTGCGCTTCGAGGGCGTCGACACGCGCGAGGCGGCAGACGCGCTGCGCGGCACGATGCTCACGCTGCCGCGCAGCGACATCGCGCTCGACGACGACGCGGTGTGGGCAGACGACGTCGTGGGCCGCGAGGTCGTCGACGAGGCGGGCGACATCGTCGGAGTCCTCGAATCGGTCGCGGACGGCACCGCGCACGACTACCTGGTCGTGGCCAGGCCCGACGGCGGCGAGATCCTGATTCCCGCCGTCGATGAACTGGTCCAGATCACACCGGATCGGATCATCGTCCGGGCGATCCCCGGGTTGCTCGATCCGGCCGAATAGCGCCGTGCGCATCGACGTTCTGAGCATCCTGCCCGAGTTCTTCGACGGACCTTTGGACGCTTCGCTGCTCGGCAGGGCGCGGCGCGACGGCGTCGTGGACATCCGAGTGCACGATCTGCGCGCGTGGGCGGCTGATCGACGCGGAACCGTCGACGACATCCCGTACGGCGGCGGCGCCGGCATGGTCATGAAGCCTGAGCCGTTCTTCGCGGCCGCGGAGGAGCTGTTCGGCGGGATCGATCGACGTCCTCGCACGGTGCTGCTGACCCCCCGCGGGCGGCTCATGGATCAGACGCTTGTCAGCGGGCTGGCTCACGAGCCGGGGCTGCTGGTGCTGTGCGGGCGCTACGAGGGCGTCGATGAGCGCGTCCACCTGGGGCTTGCAACCGACGAGGTCTCCATCGGCGATTACGTCCTGGCCGGCGGCGAGGTGGCTGCCTGCGTGCTGATCGAGGCGGTGACGCGGCTGGTGCCCGGCGTGATGGGCAACCGCGAGAGCGCCGCTGAGGAGTCCTTCTCGGAAGGGCTGCTGGAGTACCCGCAGTACACGAGACCGCCGGAGTTCCGCGGCATGCAGGTCCCGGAGGTTCTGCGCTCCGGCCACCACGCGAACGTGCAGAACTGGCGGCGGGAGCAGGCGCTCGCCCGGACCCGCGCGCTGCGGCCGGAGCTTCTGGGCGACGCCGGAGAGCCTCGCGCGGATTGACCGCCCGACTCTGACGAGGCTATTCTTGCCGCTCGGCGTGCGATGCCTGTTCGGGCATGCCATCTGCCCCCTGAGCCCTCGCGACGCCCGCCGAAAGCGCGACCTGCTGAGCATTGCCCGCTGCTGCCCGAGTACTTCCGCCTGGAGGCTGTGAGTCCAAATGAACCCTACCGATCTCGTCGACATTGAGGGCCTCCGCGACGACATTCCTACCTTCCGACCGGGCGACACTGTGCGGGTTCACGTCCGCGTCACCGAGGGCAACCGCTCGCGGATCCAGGTGTTCGAGGGCGATGTCATCGCGCGCAAGGGCAGCGGGATCCGCGAGACGTTCACCGTGCGCAAGATCAGCTTCAACGCTGTCGGGGTCGAGCGCACCTTCCCGGTGCATGCTCCCGTCATCGACCACATCGAGGTCATGCGCCGAGGCAAGGTGCGCCGGGCCAAGCTGTACTACCTGCGGGACCGGGTCGGCAAGAAGGCCAAGATCAAGGAGCTGCGCGAGCCGACCGGCGCATAGCTCCGCGGCGCCGGCGCGAAATGCGCAAGATCCCCGACGATCAGCAGATGACGGACGGCGGCTGGTCGGAACCGCTTCGCAGCGACGACTCCTCCGAGTCTCCCGGCGCGCCCAAGCAGAAGGAAGAGCCGACAAGCTTTCTGTCGGAGCTGCCGATGCTCCTGCTCGTCGCCTTCGTGCTGGCGCTGCTGCTCAAGACTTTCGCGGTCCAGGCGTTCTTCATCCCCTCCGAATCCATGCTGCCCGGCCTCGAGAGGGGCGATCGGGTCCTGGTCAACAAGATCGTGTACGACCTGCGCGCTCCGCGCAGGGGCGAGGTCGTGGTGTTCACCACCGGAAGCGATCTGCCGCAGCCGGAGCGCGGGCCGCTGGCGTCGGTGGTCAGCTGGCTGGGCTCCGGGCTCGGCGTCGTCCCAGCTGGGGAGACCAACTACATCAAGCGAATAATCGGGCTGCCCGGTGAGACGCTCGAGGTGCGAGCCGGCGAGGTCTATATCGACGGCCAGCCCTTGCCTGAGGCGCCCACACGGCAGGGCGGATATCTCACCGAGGCCGGCGGGCCCGACTACGGTCCCAGCGCTATACCGGAGGGGCACTATTTCATGATGGGCGACAATCGCCCGAGCTCGAACGACAGCAGGATGTCCTTGGGCTTCATCCCCGAGGAGAACGTTGTCGGCAAGGCCTTCGTCCTCATCTGGCCGTTCACTCGGTTCTCGCCGCTGAGCGGGGCGGACTATCCCGCAGGCCTGCCCGCGGCGCGGAGCGGATCCTGATCATTCCCGGGCGCCAGGTGCGGGACCGGCTCGATTCCGGGCTGCCACAGCAGGGCGCTACCATCGGCGGATGAGCGCTGAGGACCTCGAGCGGTATGAGACGGAGATGGAGCTCCAGCTGTACCGCGAGTATCGAGACGTGGTGAGCATGTTCTCCTACCTCGTCGAGACTGAGCGGCGCTTCTACCTCGCCAACGAGGTCCAGGTCACGCCGCACCAGGGCTCTGGGGACGTCTACTTCGAGCTCGAGCTGCGTGATGCATGGGTGTGGGACATGTACCGCCCGGCTCGCTTCGTCCCCCACGTGCGCGTGCTGACATTTCGTGACGTGAACGTCGAGGAGCTGTCCAGCGACGACCGCGATCCTGCCACGATCCTGCACACCGAGGACGGCTGAGTGGGGTTCAACGCCACAAGGCGCTATCGCGACGACAAGCGTCGCGATGTCGCGCTGCTCGTGGCTGCCGCTGTGGTCATCGGCGGTCTTCTCGCCTGGGGGTTCGGGCTGTTCTAGTGCAGCGTCTTCGAAATGGTGCGGCATTCGGCAGCACCTGCATCCCGCCTCGCTGCGTTGGCCTCGTCGCACGAGGCGCTGCCACGCGCTCCTCGGCGGCCTTGCGACCCGGGCGCAGTTGCGCCCTCGGCGCCCGCCCTATTCTCTGCGACGCAGCACCGGGTCTCTGCGACGCAGCACCGGGCCCGTCGGCGCTTTCGTGACAATGCGGGAGGGCTGCCCTAGGCTCGCCGGTGGTTGGCCCGGAAAGGACTGACAGGCGCGATGGCGACAGCCACAGCAGCAGATCAGCGGCCAGACCCCG